>JBFILF010000062.1:0-15693 GCA_041599835.1 Pirellulaceae bacterium | reverse complement strand
CGGTGCTAGTGCATTTAAACCCCATGGATGCAACTGATTCGCCATTGGATTTGACTGGCGTGACCCACATCTTCGAGAACATGTTGCTCGGCGAAGACCGAATGGTGGTCAAGATCGAATCGAGCCAGCAAGAACCGGTGGTTCGGTCGCGCAGGGACGAAGGCGTGTAGCCGTCGCGCGGCTGGGTTTGAAAGCAATAAGCATGTTCCAAGCCCTGACGGGTCGACATTCAACCGGACCGCGATGGCGTCTATTTTTCCTGTTGCAACGCCTGTTCAATCACGCCGACAAATTCATCGCTGCTGGGTTTGACGCGGGAACCAAACCGGGCAATTACATTTCCTTGGCGGTCCAAAACGTACTTTTCAAAATTCCAGCGAACGTCTCCTGCCCCTTTCGGTTCGGCATCCAACCCATTCAAGTAGGCATACAGGGGCGCCTGATTGGGACCGTTGACATCGATTTTGGAAAACATGTCAAATTCGACGCCGTAGTTATCGGTACAAAATTGTTTGATGTCGGCTTCGCTGCCGGGCTCCTGGCCGCCGAATTGGTTGCAAGGAAATCCGAGTATCGCCAGGCCTTTGTCAGCGTATTTTTCATGTAGCTGTTGCAAATCGGCGTATTGCGGCGTCATGCCACACCGGCTGGCCACGTTAACCATCACCAGCACGTTGCCCTGGTAGTCCGCCAGGTTGACTTCGTCACCATCGATGGATTTCATTTTGAAGTTCAACGCCGCGGCGGTTTCCGATTGTTCGTCATCATCACCGACCGCTTGCGAGCCGAATGCCAACAACGAAATGAGCGTGACGGTAAATAGGTAATTCATTATTACTCCCAACAAGCATTCAAAGGGTGTGCTGTTTACGTTCAAACTGATGCGAAGGGCATTTTACACTACCGGCGTTCCTTCCGCTGCGACCAGCTGCCGAAATAGCTGGCACAAGCGGTGGTAGACATCACCCGGCTGGCCGGCGCCGATAGGATGCCCGTCAATTTCCAGGACGGGTGCCAGTTCACCCATGGTTCCTGTACAGAAGATTTCGTCAGCCCGGTAAACCTCCGCCAGTGAGATGTCGCGTTCTTCCTGGTCAATCCCGTTGTCGCGGCAGATGCGCAACACCATCTTTCTGGTGATGCCTTCCGGGCAGGCGGCGCACGTTGACGTTTCAACTTTGCCGTCAGTCACCACAAACACGTGGGTGGCGTTGGTTTCGGCCAGGAATCCGCGCTGATCCAGCATCAACGCGTCGTCCACGCCGGCCGCATTAGCTTGAATTTTGGCCAGGATTGAATTGAGCAAGTTGTTTGAATGGATTTTTGGGTCAAGCACGTCTGGTCCGGGGCGTCGGTAAGCCGACGTGATCAAACGTAGTCCCGACTTGTCGTAGACCGGCGGTTTGAACTCGGCCAGTACAATCAGCGTCGGCCCGCTTTGATTCAGCCGCGGGTCCATGCCACTGGTGACTTTAACGCCGCGGGTGAGCGTCAATCGGATATGGACGTCGTCCCGCATCTGGTTGGCTTCCAGTGTCTTTTTGATTTCGGCAACGATGGCGTCGTGCGCAGGTATTTCGGCAA
Source organism: Pirellulaceae bacterium (assembly GCA_041599835.1). Lineage (GTDB taxonomy): Bacteria > Planctomycetota > Planctomycetia > Pirellulales > Pirellulaceae > CAJQPP01. Next base: position 14,109 of record JBFILF010000062.1, on the reverse strand, counting down.
ACGACAGCGCTCGAGCCGAATGGGCGAGTCGGTCCAGATGTTCGTACAGGCAAAATATTCGCCCGTCGTACAGCCGCAACCCTTCCCACACGGCGTCGCCGCCTTGCACCGCCGAATCAAAGGGGCTGATGCCCGCCTGGTCCCGGTGCAGCAACTGGCCGTTGATGTTGATTAGCAGATTTTCGTTGCGGGGATCGAATTGTTGCAACATGGAAATACACAAACCGAGTCACAGACAGCCAGAGGAACGAACCATGATAAACCGCATTAGTGGATACGGTAAGCGGCGAGTTGCTCGTAGAGTTGCCGGCACTCAGCGACTAAATCGAGCAGCCGCTCGGGGACTTCGGTTGGCTTGGGCCGATACTGGCTGAATCCCGTCGTCGTTGCGACCTTGTCATACCAGTAGGGCGCCCAGGCACCGTCGGTCGACCGAATTCCAGGCGGCCAGTGGAGCATCGATTCGCTGAACGAAACGCCCAGCCGCTGGCACAGTCGGCCTAGTACCCGTGGCGGATTGATTTGCAGGTCGCGCCCATCGATCACCGGCGGAATCGCCTGGGTCTGGCGTTTAACCAGGTCAAAGATTTCAACTTGTTGCGGCAAGCCGGTGTCCTCCAGTCGCGGTTCAGGGATGAACTCAATCAGCGACGTGATCATCTCTGCCGGATCGCGGATCAAAAAACAATTCGACAGTTGCGACAGCCAGCCGCGATCGATCTGGGGCAACAAGTGATGCGCCATGTGCTTCTGGTACCAGATGTCGCGGCCCTGGGGGATCGGGCCGGTCAGCCAATCCACAATGGATTGCCAATCGGCATTGTGATGCTCAATTGTCTCGGCCCGCCCCGGGTGATCGAGTCCGGTGGCGACCAGGTAATGGGCATATAGCGGTTCGTCGCACACGGTGCAGTCGGCGCGATTTTCCCAAGAGCGCATCAGCGCCGTGGAGATATTTCGCGGCCCGGACCACATGGCAATTCGCATCAGATTCACGACGAAAGTGGTTAACGCTGGCGACGTACCCAGTGCACAAACTTTGATATCTCGGGATGCTGTCGCAGTTTTTCCAGCGTATTGTAGTGCCGCCCCAGTTCCTTTTCACGGGGAACCAGCCGGTGCACGGCCGTGTGGCAATCGCGGCACAGATCAATGGTGGCAACCAATTGGTCGTGTCCAAACGTCTTTTTGAACCACTTGTTTCGGTGGCATGAGCGAGGAATCAAGTGATGCAGCGTCGTGCCGCGTTTGACGGCGCGTCGGCACAGCTGGCAGAGATTGAATGTTTGCGTTTGACCGATCATTGTGAATAATAACTAGGCTGGCCCCCACCCGGAAATCAGCGCTATTTCCGACCGGGTGATGTTCGGCCCCCCATGATAATCGGATCCACAAAAAGATATGAGAGGTCGATGATGTTTCGGTTGTTCACATTCCGTACTAGTTGGCTGCTGTGGCTGTCGGTCATATTTGGCATCACCGCACTGGTACCGACCGATTCGGCTTCCGGGCAGTCGCTCAAAGTCGACGAAGAAGTCACGATCAAGGCAGCCGTGCCTACCGATCGCGAAGCGGAAAATTGGTGGCGGCACCGTCACCAGGCGAAAACAAAACTTAAGGATTCCATGGAACAAGTCGACCTGCTATTCGTCGGCGATTCGATCACGCAGGGTTGGGAAAACCCGGGAAAGGAAATCTGGCAGGAGTATTACGGTGACCGCCATGCGCTAAATCTGGGATTCAGTGGCGATTTGACCGAACACGTCCTGTGGCGGCTCAGGAACGGCGAAATCGAATACATCTCGCCCCGTGTTGCCGTGGTGATGATTGGCACCAACAACACCGGCCGCCGCATGGAGAAAGCGGAACATACGGCCGAAGGTATTCGACAAGTTGTCAAGTTGCTCAAAGGCAAGCTGCCGGAAACCGAGATTCTGCTGCTAGGCATTTTCCCCCGCGACGCCAAGGCCCGCAGCCCCAAGCGGAAACTCAATGACGAAATCAACGAGATCATCAGCCGATTCGCCGACGAAGATCGCGTGCACTATCTGAATATCAACGAAGAATTTCTAAACGAAAAAGGCGAATTGTCACGCGAGGTGATGCCCGACCTGCTGCACCCCAACGCCAAAGGATATGAGATTTGGGCCCGCGCCATGGAACCCAAACTCAAAGAACTGCTCGGCGAAGACTGAGATTACTGGCAGACCAGTCGACGGCTGGGGATCCGCGCGTCTCTGGCCCGCGAAAAACCCGCAGCAACCGCGACCCAACTCATGCGCACCGGACCCACCCGGCCCGGCGGGTTACTGTCCGGCTTGCCGGCTGGCCAATTCGCGGTCAATCAAAAACAACCCGTTGGGACTGCCGTCGATCAAGCGCAATTGGTCAATCACGGTCTGCACGCTGGCTTCCTCTTCGACTTGCTCGTTGACGAACCATTCGAGAAAAACGTCCGTGGCGTGATCCGATTCGGCTCGCGCGAGGTCCTTCAGATTGAAAATGCATTTGGAAATGTGCTGCTCGTGCTCCAACGTTTTTTCAAACAGGCTGAGCGGCGTTTCATCGGAGATGTTGGGCTTGGCAATCGCCTCCAAATTCACTTTCCCATTGCGTTCATGGACGTAGTTAAAAAACCGGTCGGCGTGCCCCAGTTCTTCGTGGTACTGCAGTTTGAACCAGTTTGTGAATCCCGGCAGACCCAACCGTTCCGATTCGGAGGCCATGGCCAGGTAGACGTAAGCCGATTCAAGTTCTTCGTTGATTTGGCGGCTCAATGCCGCCTGCATCTTTTCGGATAACATGTGGCGTTCCTTTCACCTATTATTTTCACGCGGTGGCGCCAAGTGTCAATCCAGATGGGCGCGGGGTGGACGTTACCTTCTGGCATCCTGCATCGCGAAGATTAAATGAGTTTCAATCTCAATACGACGTGCGCCGAAGCGCTCAAAGTTGAAGTAACTGAGGTTGCGCCTTTGATCGATTCCGATCAAGCCGCATTCAAACCGAGAGCTTTTGCAGGTCTTCCAGCGAAAGAAACTCAATGGCCGACATGTGCGTGGCCTCCAGCACGACTGGCGGCGCCACGCCGGCTTGGTAAGCCTCTCTCCAGCGCTGCGCGCACAGGCACCAGCGGTCGCCCGCTTTCAGACCCGGAAAATCGTACTCGGGCACCGGCGTTACCAGGTCGTTGCCGGCCCGCACCGTGAATTCCAAAAACTCGGCCGTCATCTCCGCGCACACCGTGTGGACGCCGTAGTCAGTGCTGCCGGTGCGACAGAATCCATCCCGGTAAAAACCAGTCATGGGCTCAAAACAACAAGGTTGCAGTTCCGTTCCCAGTACATTTTTGGGCATAAGTGAACCTTTCTACTGGCGGCGCTTGTACTTGATTTGCATGAATTTCGTGTACTCATCCTCGGTGCCGGGGCTGAGCATGTACATGGTAAATGTCTTGTGATTGTCGTCGCGTTGAACCGAGACGATTTTTCCTTTCGTTTCCGCGCCGGTCGGGTCTTTGCCTTCCATGTACATGGTCATCGTCCGAGTTTCTTCGTCAAACGTGCCCTCCATCGTACTCATATAAGGCGAAGCGGATTCGAGCCACAAACCAACAAATTTCTTTTTGGTAGGATCGTATCCAAAGCTGCCATGTCCCGTCATCTTCTGGTTCATGATCTCGTATTCGAAGTGGCTCTCGACCCAAAACTCACCAAACATCTTGTTGGTCTCGGTGGCTTTGCCCTGTAACGGATCGGAATCCGGTCCCGCGGGCCAAATCGTCACGTCGGCATCCCAGGTTCCCAAATCATACTTCAGCACTTCATGATGTTCGGTGGGCGGGACGGGCGCGTATTCCTGAGCCGCCAACGGCCACGACAAAACAAATAACGCTACAGTCAAGGGCCATGCGAAACTAGTCTTCATGTCTTTTCCCGTAATAAAAATATTGGTTGACAGTTCAGGTTGGAGATCACAGTCAAACGCGCCGTAATTTGGTGACCCGGCCGGTCGCCACCCATTCGGCAACGAAAATGTTGCCGGCATGGTCGAAACAGGCGTCGTGCGGGTGCACGAACTTTCCGTCGACCCATTGGGACGGATCGCGGCGAATTGCAAATTTTGTATCGCTTTCGACTCGCGAACGGTCGTCGCCCAGCCGCGCCACAAACTGGTTGTTTCGATCCAGGATCGACACGCGACCTAACAATTCCGGTACCAATGCCAGGTCTTCGCGGGTATCGATATTGGCGGGCAGGCCAAACCCCGTTTGTGTTTCCAAGTGAGTTCCATCCAGGCTCAATCGTTGCAGCGTATGGTGAGCGCGATCGGTCACCACCAGCACCGGCCGACTACCCCGTCGATCGATCCACAATCCATGCGGTGTATCGAACGTCCCCTGACCTTCGCCTGGACCGCCAAAATGGCCTTTCCAATTGCCCTCTTTGTCGTAGCGGTGGATAAAGTACGACCCGTAGCCATCGGCCAGCAGAAAATCGCCGTCGGGCAAAAATGCAAAATTCGTTGGCATGAAACGGTCGCGGCCCCAAACCTTGCGCCGATCGGTGTCTTCACCGTCTGCGTAAACGCCGGATCGCATCGGCGCGTATTTTTGCCAGACGACCTCGCCGGTTAACGTTAACTTGGCGATCGATTTGATTTGCTGGTACGCCGCCACGTACAAGAATTCTTCGTTCCCTTCGCGGCGCACTTCGATCCCATGTCCACCGCCCTGGAACTGACTGCCGAACGCCCGCACGAACTGGCCCGTTTCGTCAAACACAAAAATGGACGGATGATCCGCTTGGTCGGCGTGTCCTTCGTGGATCACGTACAACTGGCCGTGCGCATCAATGGCCACGTTGTGGGTGGTCTGCCACGTGAATCGATCGGGCAACCGCGCCCAGTTGTGCAGGAACTCGTATTGAAATTCACCCGAGCCGACGATCCTGGTTCGCCGCGTTCGATTGGCAACCAGCAGCGTCGGCATGGCAAACGATGCGGCCGCGGTTGAAATCGACGCATTGAATCGACGTCGCGTGATGTTTTGGGGCATGGCAGCCATCCAGCAAACGTGAAACGAGCAAGCCCTCACAGTCTAACAGCTGCTGCCTGGACGAGCTAACTGGCTCGCAATCGTTTCACCGCGTTGATCAAATTCGATTTTTATTCGCCCAGACAATAAAGCCATTCCTGGTAGCCGCCGTCACGCATCCCGATTCGGGCCAGGATGCGGTTATTGACAAACGTCGGGGTGGCAAAAGCGGATTGTCCCAGCTGATTTTCGGCCACCGGTTCGTAACCATCCGGATCCGGCTTAAACACATAGGTGGTGCCGCTTTGCACCGAGATGTAGATATGGCCCCCGGCCAGCACCGGCGATGCGCTGACCGGCGCCGACAATCGCTCCTTCCACATTTCCTCTCCGTCGGAACCGCGCCAGCAATACAGAATGCCGCGATCGCTCAGCCCGTAAACATATCCGTTGTGGCTCAACAAAGATTGTTCGTAACACTTGACCGAGTTCTGCCAAATGACTTCATGGTCGGCAGCGCTGACACCCAGCGTCGCGCCGAAGGGATAGCCGCCACTGGCGAACACCATGTCGCCGTCCCACACGATGGTCCCACAAGTGACCTGCCAGGGACCCGGCACCGACCACAACAACAAACCGCTGGTCGGATCGTAGGCCGCCACCTGGTTGCCGCCGCTGAGCAACATCTCATCCCGGCCGCGGATGTGGGCCACAACCGGCGTCGAGTAGCTGGTGGCGCGGTCTCGCCGCACACTCCAGGCGCGACCGCCGGTTTGGCGATTAAAGGCCGCCAGCGTTCCCTCTCGTTCACACTCGCTGGCCACCACCACGTTGTCTCTGTAGATCATGGGCGACGAACCGTACCCGAAATGATAACGCTTGGGAACAAATACTCCGGCCTTCTGTTGCCAGAGAATATTGCCCTGAAGGTCCAATGCCGATAATTGGGCGCTATCATGATTGTTAAACACCACGAACAACCGTTCCCCGTCGCTGCACATCGTTGGAGAAGCGTGTGTGTTGTTGCCGTGAATCCGGGTGTTGAATCCACCAGAGTTAACTTGGGTCGCCCATTTTTGATTCCCCGTGTCGAGGTCAAAGCTGACGACAGATTGTGTTTTGTCCCGCTCGTTGGCGGTGGCCAGCAATACCTGTTTGTCCACGACGATCGGTGACGCATGTCCGCGACCGGGCACTTTGCTTTTCCAAACGACGTTTTGTTGCGCGCTCCACGCCGTCGGAGGATTCTGGTTTGGAACGACGCCGTCGCCATTGGGGCCACGCCAAAACAACCATTGCCCGTCGCCTCCCTGTGCCGGCGGATCAAGTTGGGGCAGGCCGGCGTCGGCGCTGACCGTGAAGCTGCCTGAGCTATTGGATGCTGGCTGGCATCCCGACAGCCAAACCATCCACAGCGCGGCAAACGTCAAACAGAACAAGCGGAGGCTCGGGTGGTGCCCTCGCGTTTCACAAACGTTCACACTCATACCTTGGGAGCGACAAAAACTGAGTAAATTTGGCCGGTGGAGTCGGCTGCAACGGACGAGAAGTCGAATTCCAGCCGACAGAATCCACGGTGACGCATACAGCCTAACCGCAATTCCACGAAGCTCAATCACCGTTCGTTTCCGCCGGCCTGCGTATCTTGTTGTTGACCATCCAAGATGGGTTGCCCGCTGACCCGTGCCATGGCCGCCAAACTTGCAGGAACTCCCCCAGCCCTTAAACTGAAACATCCACGAAAGCGTGATCCTATTGCCGCGATTCGCGGTGCGTTCAAAAGGAAAACGAAATGTCAACCATCACTGAACATCCGATTCGCCAATTACAGCCGCCGGATTTGTGGAACCACTTTGCCGATCTCAACGCCATTCCCCGCGCCTCAAAAAAGGAACAGCGGGTGATCGAGTTCATGCGGCAATTCGGCCAACAACTGGGCTTGGAGACCCAAGTGGACGAAGTCGGAAACGTGATCATTCGCAAACCTGCCACGCCCGGAATGGAGAACCGCTTGCCGGTCGTGATGCAATCGCACCTGGACATGGTGTGGCAAAAAAATGCCGACACCGACTTTGATTTTGAAACCCAGGGCATCGATATGTTCGTGGATGATGACTGGGTCAAAGCCCGCGGTACGACGCTGGGCGCCGATAACGGCATCGGAGTGGCCAGCATCATGACGATCCTGGCGTCCGACAGCATTGAGCATCCCGCGCTGGAGGCCTTGTTTACAATCGACGAAGAAACCGGCATGACCGGCGCCAAAGCGCTGCCGGCCGGAGTGCTGCACGGCAAGATCCTGTTGAACCTGGACACCGAAGAAGACAACGAGCTGACGATTGGCTGTGCCGGCGGCGTGGACATCACGGCAACACGCGATTATCAACCCGAGCCGCCGGTGTCGGAATCGCAGGCGATACGAGTCGTTGTCCGCGGACTCAAAGGCGGCCATTCCGGAGTGGACATTCACCTGGGCCGGGCCAACGCCAACAAACTGATGAATCGCTTGCTGTGGCACGGGGCGCGGCAATTCGATCTCCAAATTGCCGAAATCGACGGCGGCGGATTGCGCAATGCCATTCCCCGCGAGTCATCTTCCATCGTGTCCGTTCCCGCTAATCACGTTGATGCTTTCCAGGCCTGGATCGAAAGTGAGGCCGGAATCGTCGCGGCCGAGTACGCTTCGACCGATCCCGGATTGCAAATCGTGACGGAGATGGCCGACCCGACCGCCGGTGTGCTACCCGGTCAGCTGCAGTTGCAGTTGCTGGGCGTGTTATACGGTTGCCCTAACGGGATTCATCGAATGAGCCCCGACATCGAGGACCTGGTGCAAACGTCCAACAATCTGGCGCGGGTGCTGGTCAAGGACGGCCAGCTGACCATCGGATGCTTGACGCGGAGCAGCGTTAACAGCGAGCGCGACGACCTGGCCAGCGCCATTACCGCATTGTTGGAAATCATCGGTGCCCACATTGAAACTGGCGGCCAGTACCCGGGTTGGCAACCGGTGCCCGAGGCGCCGATCGTCAAGATCATGTCGTCATTGCACGAACAATTGTTCGGCGAGCCGGCTCACGTGCTGGCCTGTCATGCCGGCCTGGAATGCGGCATCATTGGCACGAATTACCCCGACATGCAAATGATCAGTTTCGGGCCAACCATTCGCGGTGCCCATTCGCCAGACGAACAAGTGCAGATTAGCAGCGTGCAGAAGTTTTGGCGATTTCTCCTGGAAACGCTCAAAGAGATTCCGGAAGCGTGATAAAAAAACGGGAGGCGGATGATCCGCACTCCCGTTGTCGATGGTTACCATGAGGGGCTGGACTAAATCAGTTTGGTCAACCGATCGCCCAGGCCGCCATCGCCCAGCACCACTTGCAGGCTGCTGCTGCTGGCCACTTTTTCAAGCACCTCCAGCTCCCGCAACCGCATCAGCACCGGGTTGGCCTCCAGCAACTTGGCCGTGTTGGCCTGCGATCGCATGGCGGCCGTTTCCTCACGCCGCGCAATCAAGTTGGCCTCGGCCGCTGCTTTGGCCTCCGTCACGCGGTTCATCAGATCCTTCATATCACCCGGCAGGACGATATCGCGGATACCAAACTCCGTAACCGCTAGACCGATTTGCTCGGCGCGGCGCCGCAGTCGCGTCAGCGCGTCGCTGGCCGTTGCGTCTTTGTCTGCCAGGAACTCGTTCAGTTCCCGCTGGCCAAGCACTTCGCGCAACGCCATTTGCGTGGCCCGGTACAGCGACTGGTTGCAGTCGTCGCTGGTGCTGACCGCCCGCCGTGGCTGCGCGATTCGGAACGAAACCGTGGCGTTGACGCGCAGGCTGACTTTGTCGGCCGTCATTAGGTCCTGACCGTTGACGTCGATCGTCTGCTCGCGCTGGTCGATTTCGACCATTCGCGATTCGCCCATGCCGCGCCAAAACGCGTAACGGCCTGGCGCCACTTCGTCGATGTAACGGCCATCGACAAACAGCACGCCGACATGGTCGCGCTGCACATCGCACACGTCCAGGAACTGGGCGGCGCTTGGAAAGCGCGTGACATGCGCCAACTCGTCGTGCTCAAATCGAACTCGCCGCGCGTCGAGTACTTCCACGCGCACATCGCGAACCGTATCCCACAGCGCGTACAGGCCCGCTGGTAGGATTTGGCTGAATCGGCCGTCAATCCACACCAGCGCGCGTTGCCAGTCGCGCAAGTCCAGCACGATCGCGCGGTCTTTCAGCGCGGCCGATTTGACGATCTCGTCCAGCCGCTCGTGCACAAACACCACCTGCCGCAGCGAAACGATGTCAAGCCGCAGCCGGCCAAACGGGTCAAACAGCCAACCGCGACGCGATTCCACCAGGCGCTCAAACGCGCCGTCGCGGAACAGCAGACCCAGCTGGTGCGGAAGAATTTTGAATCGTCGGAACATGTTGATCCTTTCTTTGTGTTAACGGTAAAAGACGCGATGGGTCGCCGTGGGTTCACGACAAACGTCTCGAGCTTTTGTGGCATGGCTAATAAGAGGCGCGGCGCGTCGAACCTCTGCCGTGATCGCCACGTGACCGCGATCAACGGAGCCCTGACCGTGAGGGAGGGATGCAGCGTTTTGTCGCTCCCTGACGGTCGCGGCTCTGTTGCGGTTATGATGCCTCGCCTTTATGACTACGTCACAGCAATGAAAACGGAGCCCCGACCGTGAGGGAGGGATACAGCGATTCGTCGCTCGCTGACGGTCGCGGCTCTGTTACCGGCCAGACCCCCTTGGCCTCGCAGGGGAAAAAAGGGACCGTTGGCAAGCGAAACAACCAGTCATCACACGTGACCATGCGGAGTTAAGCTGCGGCAAGCTTGTCCGCGTTCCGCCGCGAACCCACATTGCGCGGCCGGCCGCCGCACACTGGCGACGATCCGACCGAACTCGATGAGCCCGTTTGGGGCGCGTTAGACTGCGTGAGCAAAACTGCAAGGCATCATCACCGCGCTGTCGCCGCCATCGCGTGCCAGCGCCGATCGTCGTTCAACGTCCGGACGGACCGAACGTCTTACTTGGATTCAGCGCGACCGCGGCTGGCGCGACGGATCACTCGCTGGCCGCCTGCCTCGGGCCACTGGCGACACTTGCGTGTCTGCGGGTCAAGTTCTTCAAACTTGTCGCTGTTGGTACGGGAGTCGAACCCGTGACATTCGGGTTAACGGCCCGATGCTCTGCCTCTGAGCTAACCATGCCAACTATCAAATCGTCAGAACCCGTTCACGGTACGCGCCGTCTCCGAAGCAACAGCCAAATGGGCGTGTTGCTGGCCGGCGCGCCGCCGGCTCGATAGCAGCAGATATCAGGACCCGGTCGTCCAAACGAGGTTCGCATCTCGTTTTGGTTGCCGCCCAAAAATACCAGTTGACCGGGTTGTGACGGCTGGCCGTGGGGATGGTATCGATTCAAGCCCGCAATGGTGGCCGGCTCGCGACGCGTGTTTGACCTAGATTTTAAAGGAAACTGTCCAAACCAAACATTTGCCGAGGCGCAAACATGAATTCAAAACAACGCCTGCGTATCTCCATACCGTTGCTGGCGATTCTGCTTTCATTCATTGGTGGTTTTTGGATAGCGTTTGGCACTTCGTTCAGCCACGGCGAGGGGGACGGTGAAACGGCATCCTATCCAGAATTATGGTCCAGTCGCGAGTTGCCCGAGTTGCCCGGTGCCAAAATCAGTCGCGTCAGCTCGTATGGAGCCGACGAAGATTCAGGCATCAAATTGGAAATGACGACGAATCAGACCATTCAACAGGTGCGCGAGTTCTTTGAGTCCGAGTTTCACGAGTGGGATTTCACTACGGAAGATCGACCGAGCCAGTTTCACTATTTCAACGAATTTCAAACCAGTGATTCCAGCATAACTGTCGAAGTGCTGCCGGATCCACGAAATATGTCTCAGGCCAAAGTGCGTCTGACCTACGTCACCGGCGGGCCCCGCACGCGACACGGCGGTGAGAGCACCACGACTATTCATTAGTCGAGCGCAAAATCAATTGACGTGCGGCTTCTAAAAAGTTCTTGTCTTGCCCTGACGCAACGGTTGCTGGAAGATAGTATCCAGATGGCCACTTGTTGGGGCTGGTGACGGGAACATTCGAGCATGAGTGACAAGGATATCGTTTACCTGGAAACGCGGATGGATCGGCTCCGCGGTCGGTGGCGGGCCATGTCGCGGACGGCGCGTGTCGGGATCGCATCGATGTTGTTCGGATTCATCGGCCTGATCACCTGTTGGTTCCTGTCGTTTCTGCCATTTTTGAGCATCCCGTTTTCGATGATCGGCTTGGGTTTGGGTGTGGTGGCTTCGGCCACGGCGTTTTACTTGAATCGACGCCGCGACGCGTTTTGGTTTCCGCTAATCGGCGTGGTCATTTCCTTGATGGGATTGGCGATCGGCGTAGGCAATTGGACTCGTCACAATCAGCAGACACAGCAACAGCAGTTGCAGGAGGCTCGCCAAGCCAGCCAAGCCGCACGTGCGCAGCTGCACGGTCGCTGGCAGCGGGGCGATCAAGGCGAGCAACGGTCACTTGAGTTCACGCCGGCCGGCACCGTATTGCTGGTGTACAACGTTGCCGGTGACGACGATTCGTCTGGGCGCAGGGTGGAATTCGTCGGCAAATATGATGTCAAGCAAAATGCCCTGGCGATCGGATTCGATGCCGATTCGGTGCTGGGCGCGACGCGTTACGATTTTGATTTCGTGGCCGGCGATCAGCTGTTATTGCGCACGAGTTCTCGCTTTACGGGAACGCAGGACGTGAGCGGGCGTTGGCAACGCGTCGCCGCTCCGCCACCGCCCACCGCCGCCCAACGGGAGATCGCGGCGTACCGGCAGCAGTTAAAACAATTCCAGTCCCAACACGAACGCATTAAATCACTACTGGCCGATTTCGAATCGCAACGCAGTCAGATGATCGAAAACCTTAAACCGTATGAAAACGGCCGTGAAAAAGACGACCGGTGGCAGGTCTACGCCCGGGAACTCAATACCCTGGTCAATCAAATCGATTTGGTCAAACGGCACCAGCCAGTGCTCGAACAAGCCATGGTCCGGCTGGAAGCTGCCATCGCCAATCGTACGCGCAAAGCCGAATTTGAATCGTTGGGTTTGTCCACCAAACAGCTGGAAGAGATTTTGTACACGGCGGACCGACTGGATGATGAGTTGAAATCGGCCAAAGTCTCGGAATTGGTGGAAGACCTTTCGTTGGAAAAGGTCGTTGAGCAAGAATTGCAGAAAGACCATTCCGACGACCCGCCGAAACCGCCCGACAAAAAATCCCCATAAGCCCGCCACCTGGCCAAGGCATGGGGTGCCAAAGTTCTCGCCAGGAATCGAACCTGGTCCTCGACCTTCGCAGAGTCGCGTGCCGGTCCATCACACCCCGAGAACAGCTGCCAAGCAACGGCGCAAGGAGTCGAACCCTGTGGGGCGGGTTTGGAATCCGCCTGCTCTCCCAGGAGCACACCGTCGAACCCAGTGGCGAAGTCAGATGCGCGCAGGCCGAAACAAAAATGCGCGAGACGGGATGAGCGCGAAGGTGAAAAGGCTTCGCCTCGCCATTCGCGATGCGTCGTAACGTCAATCCTGCAGTTCGACGTCCCAGTAGACTTCGCTGATGAATTTGCGCCAGCTGTCGACGCGTCGCGTGTGCCGCGAGTAAGCCGGGTTCCAGCTGGGTCGAACCGGTACTTTGCGCAATCGCATTTTCGCCTGAGCCGGCGTGCGATCCGCTTTGCGATGGTTGCAGGCCACGCATGCCAACACGCAATTCTCCCAGCTTGAATCGCCGCCTTGCGCCCGGGGTAACACGTGGTCAATCGTCAGTTCATCGGACCGCGGCTGTGCGCCGCAGTACTGGCACGTAAACTTGTCTCGCTTGAAGATATTGCGACGGCTAAACGTAACGGATGCTTTCGGCAAACGGTCGTAGTGGTTCAGGGCAATCACTTCGGGAACGCAAAATCGTTGCGAGACGGCCTGGATAAACGGGCCGTCTTTATCAGGCACAACCCGCGACCAGTCATCCCAATCGAACAACTGATACGTTTCCGGGTCGACGACGCGCGCGGTACCGCCGAATACCATCGTTAGCGAACGGGCCACCGACGTGATATTGACCGGTTGCCAATTGCGGTTCAAAACCAAGGTAGGGTGTCGTAAAACGCGTGCGACCACGATTCCAAATGCTCCTGAACAGTTATCAGCAAAAATACGAGCCAATCTTCCTCGTTCGTAATCCCGCTGCGTTGCTTCCTAGCATAATTGCAAAACAATTTCGTACCAACTGCAATCCCACTAGCATCAAGAAACGATCATGTACGGAATCTCGACAGGAATATTTGAAGTTATCTTCAATGCCCGCGGCGGCGGGTCAAGGGTATCTGGAGGGATTTGAACCCGTCTCTTCGACGTTCACAGCGTCGCGTGCAAGACCGTTACACTACAGACACCATCACTTTGACAAGTCAGACACTCTGGCAGCCAAATGGTTCAAACGGCCAAATTTGCTTGATGATGGCGCTTCCAATTCGCATCAATCCATCAATGCCGGATCTGGATGCGGGATGCCGACGCGGGCCACGACTGATGGACCCTCAAATTCCGCCAACATATGTTTTCGTCAGAACGGTGTCGGATTATCACAGTCGGTTCCGATTGTTGATGATCAAGGCGCGGTGGCCGGCCAGCGGAAGGCAAGGGATTTGAACCCTTATGACGATTGAATACGTCTCCGGTTTAGCAAACCGGCCCGGCAAACCATATCCGGCTGCCTTCCGGCGCGATGTCGCACTGACAACACAAATTACCGCGCGTTTTCGGGCCGCTGCATCGCGCGGTGAACATCGCGCAGTGAACATCGCGCAGTGAACTTACCGCAGTGAACTTACTGAGGTGAACTTGCCGCGGTGAAGTGGCTGCGCGAGTTGGCATCGATGGCACGGGCAATCGTCGGTCTAAATATTGCAGACTTCGGAATCGAACCGAACGGGCCGCCGTATGAAAGCGGCTTGAGCCCCAGCTCGTCTGCACAT
>JBFILF010000061.1:0-15860 GCA_041599835.1 Pirellulaceae bacterium | reverse complement strand
GGATCACATCGGGCAATTCGTTTTCGTCCAGCTGCGTTCCGAATTGGCCGATCACCACGTCGAGTACGTCACCATCAGAGCGGTGCATATAGGCAGGTCGCCAGTCGTTGTGCGCCATGTAGTTCGTGGCAAAAAAGCCCACGCCAACCAGCGCCGCGGCCGGCAAAAACGCCAACAGCGTTCTAGCTGTGTTCCGCAACAGGCAGATAAACAACGCCACCACTAAAAATGAGAGCGCCGGCAGTTCGTTGGCGGCAGCGAATGCCGACGTGAAACCGGCCAACGCGAACCAACCCCAACCGTCCTCCTGTCGGCGGTGGATCAAGATAATCGCGTAGGTCGCCACGGCTACGCTGATCACCGCAGGAATATGGTTGTTGAGGGTTATGGCAAACGTGGTAATGAACGTGCCGAATCCTGCAACCACCATCAAAAACACCCGAGTCCATTCCGTTTCGGCGACCCGATCTCCAATTCGGCCGACGGCCCAAAAGAAAAACACCAACGGCGCGACCTGGCAAATCAACAGTAACCAACGGACAACCTGGAAGGTGTCGTTTTTCAGCGTCCACCCAGTGATGCTCTTGATGGCCTGGTACGGATAGGCCAGCAGCGTGGGCAGCAGCGTCAATTTGCTGGAGTAAAAATGCGGCTTAAAATCGCGACCCCAATGCATGGCTTTGTCAATCGTGTCCCAGGACCGGCCGTCGTCGTCATTCAGCACCACGTCGATGGCGTAGGTATCGTGATCGCCCAATGACCGTATCGTGCACCAGCGGCTGCGATCGTTGGCACTCAGAAAGGGCACGCGCTCGCCATACGACAGCGATTCAACTTGCCACAGCCGCGCAGCGACCACCGCCAGGCTGCAGACGATCAACAGCCAGAAAATGGACCACCGCGACCGGATGTCCAATCGCTCGTCGGGTCCATTCAGCGAAGTAGGGCTTTCGGCGTTTACCATGCGAACGGTGGTGGTTGGTCTGCGATCAAAAGCGGCCTGCGGTATGCTAGGCACGCACGTCGTCGATGGACGAATGCGATTCGAGTCGGCGACTACGGGCCTGATCGTGGGCGGTCGTGGCGCGAACGGAAAACCGGCGGCCCCGCCGCGCGTCCTTGGCTACCAGCAATTCCGCCAGGAATCCTATCGTTAACAGCTGTGCGCCGAGAAGCAAGGCCGCCACCGAATACAACACAATGGGGCGTTGGTGAAGAGGCGTCAGATCCGGCAGGGTCGTCATCCGCACCACCCAGTAAATGGCCATATACATCAGCCCGGCCAAACCGCCCAAAAAGCTGATCAGGCCCGCCAGCCCCATCAGATGTTGCGGACGATGACTGTATCCGGTCAGAAAACAGATGGTCAACAAATCCAGTAGCCCTTTGACAATCCGCATCGAACCGTACTTGGAACGGCCGTATTTTCGCCGTCGATGGTTGACCGCCGTTTCTCCAATGCGAAATCCCCGGGCCGCCGCCAGCACGGGAATAAACCGGTGAAAACCGCCATACAGGTCGACTTCGTCAAACACTTCGCGGCGGTAAAGCTTGAGACCGCAATTGTGGTCCCGCAATCTGACTTTGGTGAGGAAATTGACCATGAAGTTGAAAACTCGCGACGCCAGTCGACGGCTGAGCGGATCGCGCCGCTTTTCCTTCCAGCCGCTGACGACGTCAAATCCCTGGTTCATCACGGCAACCAATTTCGGAATCTCGGCGGGATCGTCTTGCAGATCTGCGTCAATGGTTGCCACAAACTCGTGGTTGGCCGCCACCGAGCCGGCAGATAGCGCCGCCGCCTTGCCAAAATTTCGACGGAGTCGAATGCCAAACACCCGCGCATCGTCGCCCGCTATTTGCTCGATGATATTCCATGAATCATCGGTGGAACCGTCATCGACAAAAATAATCTCCAATTGATATTGTTGCTGGTCGGCAACCACACTGAGCTGGCGATGCAGCTCTTCGAGACTTTCGCGTTCATTAAAGAGCGGGATAATTACCGAAAGGTTCATGTCCGTTGTCGTCGAATCAGGCGACTTGCCTCGACTGAGAATCTTCTTGCTGACTTAACTCCAAATCGACGCTGCTCGAATCCTGGCGTCGGCGCTTACTTAAATACATTATAGCCACCGCGATCAATTCCGATGAAATGGTCACTAATCTCAACAAAATCACGGCCAACATCGCTACCACCAACCCAAAACGATTGCCCAACAGCGGAGCCATCACCAGTTCGCGCACACCGATGCCTACCGGCAACAAAGATACAAACCCAATCACCGTCGCCAAACTAATGCTGGCCAAACACAGCGGGTAGTCGGCCAGGGTGATGTTGGCGCCCGGTAACGCACTGAGCACCAACCACAAACCGCAACCGTTTAACAACCAGCCGATGGAAAATATCAACCAGCCGAACAACACGTCCCGGGCCCGCCAGCGCCTCGTCGCATCGGCCTGAATCCGCAGCACGGCCAACAAGCGTCGCATCACAGCTGGAATCGTCGGCAAGCACGCCAACACGGCTGCCGCAGCCGCTAGCAGGCCCACTTGCCACCGATCCTGAAACAACCAACCAACCAGCGCCGCGCCCATCACTGCGCCGACCGAGATCCACGTCAGGGTTTCAATAAACACCGTCGTGGCACCTATGGAAACCGGCACGCCAAACCGTCGAATTTCAGCGGTCCGGATCACGATCACCATCGCCTTGCCCGGCACGTATTTTCCAAGTTGACTGGTCAGAAACGTGCGATAGCTGTCGAACAACGGCACCGGGTGACCCATGGCACCCAGAATGTAATGCCAAAACACACCGCCGGTTGAAAGTGCCCCTAAGTAAAAAACGCCGGCCAGCGGCAAACGCCACCACTTGGTTTCCGACAAGCTCAACGGATGCTCGCGCAACTGAGCTAACACATGCGCCACTGCAATCACAATGGCCACGGAAACGACTACCGCAACGGCAATGCGAACCATCCGCAATACGATTTGGGTGCGGCTGCGTTTCATTAGATCTCGGCTCTTCAATGCAAACCGCAGAAACTAGCAAAGTTGCAGAGAATTATCGAGATGGATAATTCGCTATTGTCTCGTTGCGCAGCTTCGGTCTACCATACAGCTCGAGCAATCGGTCCGCACCAGCTATGCGCCCATCGATTGCCAGCACCAACGACCGGTACGACGGAATGGAAACCGGAGAGTGATGATGAAGTATTTGGCATTCTTGCTGGCCTGCAGTTTGGCGACCTGTTCGTTGGCTCAGGACCAGTCGAACGATTCAGTGGCATACGTTGTCCAATTGGACGACGAGATGATCGAAAAGCTGAAACAGGGCTTGCAGCTAGAAGAAGTGGTGCCGCCGTCGATCCGGCACAAGATTTCGGTCGTGCGGGTTCGTTACAAGCCGTCGCCACAACCCGCAGGGGGCGCTCAGCCGCCGCAGTCATCAAGCAACCCGAACGATTTTAATTTTTCCAATTCGAATCCGAACGCAATCGGCAACAACTTCGCGAATAGCAATACCAATCCACAGCCTCTGGGGCCACCGCCACCGAGTTGGTATCGTTACCCAAGCGATTCCAGCAACATCAATTCGACCGGTTCCAACAACTGGCCACCCCCCGACCGCAGCGCCAATGCGGCCAATGCCGGCGGCTACAATCCGCCGCCCCAGTCTACCCAGCCGAGTGGGGGTTACGACAATCGCAACAACACGTTCGGCAATGCCAACTTGATGCCGATTCAACCGCAATACAACAATCAAAACATGGCGCCGAACAATGCCGGTCAACGGTCCAACGACGGTCAATGGAATGGCTATGACCCCAATCGTCAGCCCAATTCCAGCGGTTCATTCGCGCCAGGAGGCTACCCGAACAACTCGTCAAATAACAATGTTCCTTGGGTCGATCGCGCGGATGGCAGTTTTCGCCAGATGCCAAATAACAATCGCCCCCAACCGCCGCAAGGCTCCGAGTACGACACCCGGTTCAATCCCCCCAATGCCAATCAATTCGCCAGTGGTGGTTGGGGATCACCGCAAGTCGACAACGGAACTGGCGGATTTCGGCCGCCGAACCAACCCGGACTGTATCCGAATCAGGTGAACGCGGGCAACGGCGCCAGCCCATGGCCGGTTAACGACCAAAGGACGCAGCCCTATGGACCGGCAGTGACGCCGACATTGCCACCGCCGGAACTTCCCAGACGATCGTCGTTAGTGGCCGGCTATCACGTGCCCGATGTTTCCAATCAATTGGCGGCGCCGGTTGCCAATCGCGCGGGTTTTCGCATGGCACAAAATGTAGGCGAAGGCGATGTGGCTGACAGCAGCCATCCACCAACGGCTTTTATAAATGGCCATCCGGCTGCCAAATCGAGCGACGGCCGAACGCCCATTTCGAGTATCGATCAAGCCAACCGTTTTAATGGAATTTTGTGGTTTATGTTGTTGTGCTCGATCGGTCTAAATGTTTACTTGGGCTGGATTTCGCGCGGTTTTTACATTCGTTACCGCGAACTGGCCGACGAATTGCGCGAAACGTTTTCAACGGCGATCTAATTCGTGGCCAGGCACCGCCGGCAAGTTTCACAGTTGAGATTTGCTATCATGACGGCTGACTCGAATGGTCCACGGTTTTCCGGCGGATTTCGCTATTTACTCCGTCGGGTTCAACCGGCAGAATACCGCCGTTAACCCGGCATTCAACGAGCCATCACGATGCCTTTCGAAGGAACGAAAGGCCATGGGGCCCGCCAATCAACAACGTTCATAAAAAACAACTTGAAAAACATTGTGCAATGGAGTGCCAAAATGTTTTTACGTTCTGTTACTGGGACCTCAGTGGCGATCACCTGCTGGATCGCATTGTTTACTGGTCCATCGATCCAGGCTCAACAGGATATTTGCGTAGTTGACATTGCGCAGGTGTTCAAAAATCACAACCAGTTCAATCGTCAGCTGGAAGGTCTCAAGCAAGAAGCGGAACAATTCAAATTTACGCTGCAACAGAAAGCCCAACAGCTGCGGACCAAAAGCGAACGCCTCAAAGACTTTTCACCGGGATCGGACGAATTTAAACAGTTAGAGACCGAGTTGGCGCAGGAATCCGCTAATCTCGAAGTCGATCAACGGTCCAAAACACGGGATTTCATGCAGCTCGAGGCCAAATTGCACTTCGACACGTACGTGCACGTGACGAAATTGATCGCAGGTTATTGCGAGCAAAACGGCATTCGCCTGGCCTTGCGATACGACTCGACGCAAATGAGCCCGGAAGATCCGAACACGATCATGCAGCGCGTGAACGACCATGTGATTTTTCATCAGCCTCAACGAGACATCACGCAAACCATCATCCAGTTGGCAAACCAGGAAAGCCCTGCCACGGGCAATCGCCCCAGCGACACACAAAATCGCTAATGCTCTGTTAATTTACCGCCCGGACTGACAACGAGTTGAATCAGCGACACCAAAACACGATTTCACAACCAGCATCCGTCTGCGGATTCGGCTACTGGAGCGGTTTGGACGTGACCGTGGAATTTCGGCCCGCCCCAGCCCATTCTGGCATCACGTTTGTCCGCAGCGATTTGCCGAGCCGCCCTTGCGTTCCCGCTGCCATGGAACACCGCACTGAATCGCCGCGCCGCACCTCAATCCGCCGCGATGACGTCGCGGTGGAGATGATTGAACATATCATGGCCGCGCTGTGGGGACTGCATATCGACAATTGTGAAGTGCGGGTGAATCAGGCGGAAATGCCGGGCATGGATGGATCAGCTATCGACTTTGTCGCCGCGCTGGACGCTGCCGGCATCCGGCCGCAATCAGCGTGGCGAGATAGCTTGGCCGTAACTCGCACAATGCGCGTGGCCGATGACGGCGGGTGGATACAGATCGAACCCGCCGACACGTTTCGGGTCACCTACCAACTGGATTACGCCCAGCATCCGCAAATCGGCCGCCAAACCGTGTCGTTGGAAGTCAATCCGGACAGCTTTCGTCGCGAATTAGCCACCGCCCGAACTTTTCTGTTGAAACACGAAGCCGAACAGATCCGCCAACAAGGCCGGGGATCGCGGGCAGGATACCAGGATCTGCTGGTGTTCGGCGCCAGCGGCCCGATCGATAACGCGTTGCGATTCGAAAATGAATGCGCTCGGCACAAAGCGCTGGATGTGGTGGGCGATTTCGCTTTGTGCGGGTTTGACCTTTCAGGACACATCACCGCGCACCGCAGCGGGCATCGCTTGAACGGCGAACTGGCCCGTCAGTTGTTCGATCTGCATCGTCAACGGCAACACACCTCTATGCCAACTGGCGCGGAAATGAGCTGTGCGGAAGTGCCAAACAATTCACTCGACAACCCACTTGCATCGAGCTGAAAAATGTGGACGACATTGTATCCGTGGAACAACATGCCAAGTCCTTAAGTCGGGCGCAACCCATGCACCCTAAAATTTCAAAGCTGGCCAGCGTGGATCCGCAAGCCCGGATCGCGAACGACGTGGAAATTGGTCCGTTTTGCCTCGTCGGGCCCGACGTCTCTATTGGTCCGGGCTCCGTTCTGCAGAACAATGTAACCCTTTCCGGACACGTGGAGATCGGCAGCGACAATCACATCTTTCCCAACGTGGTTATCGGCGGCCAACCGCAAGATCTGTTTTACGACGGCACGCCGACGAAGGTCACGATTGGGGACCGCAACACGATTCGCGAATGTGTGACCATCAACCGAGCCACGACCAAAGAGGATCATCTTACCTCGATTGGCGATGACTGTTTTTTCATGGCGGGCGTCCACATCGCGCATGACTGCCGCATTGGCAACCGCGTCGTCATTGCCAACTGCACGATGCTGGGTGGACATGTGCACGTGTATGACCAGGTCACGATTTCCGGCGCCGTCGCCGTCCACCACTACACCCGTATTGGCGAATATTCGTTCCTGTCCGGCGTCAGCCGCGTGATTCAAGATGTGCCCCCCTATTTGTTGACCCAAGGCAACCCGGGCAAACCGTGCTGCGTCAACGTGGTGGCATTGAAACGCAGCAAGTTTTCGTCGGACGCCATCAAAAAGATCAACGCCGCCTTTAAGTTGCTGTACCGTTCGCGTGTGGGGCTGGAAAACGCCCGCGAGATTCTGCGCAACCAAGGTGATTTGTGCCCCGAGACCAACTACTTGCTGGAGTTCATTCAATATCAGCAGGCTGGCAAACACGGGCGCGGACGCGAACAGACGAGGAGGGCCGCGTGAGACCACTGCGTGTCGGCATCATTGGGGGTGGGCACTTAGGGCGTATCCACACCCGGATACTCAAGTCCAATTCGACCATCGACTTGGTGGGGGTTGCCGATCCCAGCAGCGAAGCGCGGGCACAAATCACCCGCGACTTGGATTTGCCAGTCTGCGACGACTACCGGAATCTGCGCGACCGGATCGATGCGGCCATCATCGCGACGCCTACCGCGCTGCATTACGAAATCGGCATCGATCTCCTGAACCGCGGCATCGATACGCTGATTGAAAAACCGCTGTGCCAAACGCTCCAACAAGCGGACCACCTGATTCACACGGCCGATCAGCAACAGGCAGTATTGCAAGTTGGTCACGTGGAGCGGTTCAATCCGGCGTTTGAACAGGCCGTTCGCCAGTTGAGTGCGCCACGATACATCGAAGCCCAGCGGATGAGCCGCTATACATTCCGCTCAACCGATATCGGGGTCGTATCGGATCTCATGATCCACGACATCGACCTGGTGGCATCAGTGGTTGCCAGCCCGTTGTTGGAGGTTCGTGCGGTGGGGATATGCGTGTTTGGGCCGCATGAAGATATCGCACAGGCGCGGCTGGAATTCGCCAATGGAACCGTCGCCAACTTGACGGCCTCGCGGTGCAGTTTTCAATCCATGCGGAAAATGTCATGGATTAGCGAGCAAGGATTTGTGTCGGCCGACTTGAGCGAAGGCACCCTCTGCCGGATCAGCTGTCCCGAATGGCTGGCCACGGGTCCGCGAGACATCCATCAGTTGCCCGTCAGCACCCAACAAGACATCGGCACGGGGCTTTTTGATAAAATTTTCCCGCTGGACGAAGTCCGCGTTGAACCGCAAAACGCCATCGAGCGGGAGCAACACGATTTCTTTGACGCCATTCGATCGGCACGGCTGCCGCGGGTTACCGGCCGGCACGGTCGACAGGCCATGTCGATCGCCGAAGCGATTCTCGATTCCATTCGCTCGCACCGCTGGAGCGACGGGTACGCCACGCGCATCGGTCCCCAAGCGGAAAAGATCAACCTGTTGGGCAATTACGCCACCGCCTCAAAACGCCGCGCCGGGTAGTCAACTGGCAATTAGGCAAGGTCGCGATCTTCAAACAGGACCAGCGCCACCAACAGGGCGATGAACCCGTACAGAAACGTGTACACCAGCGACCAGCCCAGGTAATCAACTGGTACTGCGACGTCGCCGGTAATCGCCGCGTGAATATCAAAATGGTCAAGCACCGGCAACACTGCCGAGATCACATATCCAAACGTGGTCACGCCTTCGAACGCTTGTACGACCTCATTGGATTGCACGATTAACGGTGTCAAGTGTCCCAGCACGTAGACCGAGAAACAAATCATGAAGTTGGCCAGTATGCCCATCCGCGTGGAAATCACGATACTGATCGCCGCGAAGATCAGCGCTTCCAGATAGGCCAGAATCAGGCCAGGTATCGCGCTGACCGCTTCGCTATAACAGTTTTGCCAGCTGTAGTCGCGGATCGTCGATTCGCCGCTGTCGTAAATTGGCTTGTAGGCTGTCCAAAACACAAACCACAATCCGACCACAATAAACAACAAGCCAATGGCCATGCTGATGCCGGCATATTTGCCCAAAATGAATTGGCGGCGGCTTACGGGCTTGGAAAGGACCGTCAGGGCGGTGCGGCCCTCAATTTCCTCGGCCACCGATTTACTGGCAGCCCACACGGCCAAGAAAATGCCCAGGACGCGAATCAGGGTCAGCCCGGAGTCCTTGTACATCTTGATATCTTCGCCGAACGTGTTGTACGGGATGTAAATGGACGCCACGGCAAACACCACGCCAATCAATGCCAGAATGATGAAGACCGGCTGGGATACTTCCGTCTTAAACGTGGATTGGGCCACGGCGTAGACTTTGGGCATGGCGGCTACAAACAGGAAATACGCCAGATAAATCACCACTATCATTCCGGCCGCCCACGGCACGATCTTGATCTGGGGGTGCAGCGCGTCGATCAACCAGCGCACGGTCACGGTGGCTGGCCCGTTGCCGCGATTGACCATGTACAAGCGCTCTACCTGGTCATTGGGGAATCGCGGGTCGTTGGCCACCCGTTTAATGTAGGCCTGGTACTTTTCGGTGTCCGGCAAAAACTCCAAGTAATTCTTGATGGATAGCTCCTCGGTAATGGGAACCGCGGAGACATCGATCGGCTGATCGGTTTTAACCCACAGAACGCGCATCAGCTCTCCATCGAACGCAACGCTGTCGACGGGGAACCCACCTTCCGGTGTGTCTTGCGGCAGTTGAATCGTCACCCGGCGCTCTCCGGATACCGGCAACTGAGCCATCGAATCGATGAACTCGTTGGCCACCGGTTGGTCGACGAACTCGATGACGCCAAATCCATCGAAGGCGGCCAACGCGTAACCGACAACGGCATAGACCACAAACACAATGCACACGACCGAGACCCAGTACAGCAGCCCGTCGCGCGGCGCGATCTTGATTTCATTGCTGCGTTTGCGCGAAATGGCCGCCACCAAACCGAATCCCAACAGCAGGGACCCCGGAACATAAAACAGGATCATCAAGATCAAATGGCGCGTCCACTCTTGAGGCTCCATGTCCGCCGGCGACCAATACCCGCGAAACCATGAAAATGCAAAGAGCAATGCAAAGCAGATTGCCGATAGAACCAGTCCAGCGGCGCGGCGCGAACCCGGTTTGTCGTACAGCGTATTCAGCCCACCGACGCGGCTGAGCAACAATAGCAGCCCCCATATTGCGATCGACAACAGAAACCCGATCGTAATACCGACCGACAACAACCAGATCGGCGTCAACCAATTGGTGATGTTTTCACTTTGACCGATTAAAAAACACATGACAATTCAACAGGTCGTTTCACTCGAGGGCTGGCCGATCCCTGATGGGGCGGGTCGGAACTCGGCACAGAAACTGCGGCACCGTCGCCTTGCAACTATGATTGGTACGCACATTATGCAACAGCAGTTCAATCTTCACCACGGGGTCGCACGAACCACTTTCAGCCGATCAGTTACCGAGCCATTTCGGTTACGGAGCGACTAGAATCTCACGTCAAACGTGGAAAATTCGCCGGTGGCCGTAGCTTCGTCAACGTTCCATTGCTCGACGTGGCCGTGGGTTTTCTCGCAGATTTCGTCCACCAACTGCCGCAATGTCGATCGGTTCCCCTCGGCGATCAACTCCACCTGACCGGAACGCAAATTCTTGACGTAGCCCTGCACACCCAAATCGCGCGCGACCTGGCAACTGTGATACCGAAAGCCAACGCCTTGCACCCGTCCGGTGAATCGGACAGACCAGCGAATCTGTTTTGTCACGCGAACCGTAACCGATAATTGCCAGTGACCCTACCGGCCCATCTCTGATACCGACCTTGCCGGTTCGCCACGCGACGTTGATCGGCGCCCGTTGTATGGTCGCTGCCAATGGCGCGACGAAAAAACCCCACCGTTTGCTGGTGCTAAACGGCGGGGCCGGAACAGAGAAGAGGCCAAACGCGTCGGCGATTCCTTCGCCAACAAAAGCTAAAATGGATATTCCGCTGTTGATGATATCAGGATCACGGGTAAAGTCCAGCATTTGTGGAAATAAACCGCGGAAGAATATTATGGCCTTGGGGAGCGTTTGACGCCAAAGAGACCTCTTGGCAGCATGTATTATTTTGGCGCATTCCCCACCGGCCCACTGGGCCAGATTTGGGGATTTTGCCAAATTTCTCAGCAAACTTTGCCGATTTCCCGAGCCGAAATGGAAGATTATTTAGCAGCCTGTCAACAAGCAGCCCGCATCGGAGGGGAACAGTTATTACTGTTGCGCGACCGGTTCCAGACCCGCAAAAAGAACACTTTGGATTTCGTCACAGACGCGGACATTGCATCACAAACCGTGATCCATGATTTTCTGATGAGCCGCTTTCCGGATCATGGCTTTCTCGGCGAAGAACAGATCCCCACGCTCTCGCCCAGCCCATCCAAATCCGTCTATCGCTGGGTCGTTGACCCGTTGGATGGGACGCTCAACTACATGCACCGGTTGCAGTCGTACAGTGTCTCGGTCGCCCTGCAGCGCAACCATCAGGTCATCGCGGCCGCTGTTTTCGATCCGTTACTCGAGGAAATGTTTGTGGCGTCTGAGTCAACGCCCGCTATGCTCAACGGCCAACCGATTGGTGTCAGTCGTTGTGCAGCGCTGAACCAGGCGCTGGTGGTCGTCAGTCTGCCCGCTGGCATCCAATCGAGTTCTCCAGAACTGGAACCGTTTTTGAAAATATTATTTCACGCCCGTTCGGTGCGGCGGTTGGGTTCGGCAGCCTTGAATTTGTGTTACGTTGCGGCAGGGCGGTTGGATGCCTACTGGGCCACGACCGTGAATCTGTGGGACATCGCCGCCGGCTGGCTGATTCTCGAACAAGCGGGCGGGACGATGCGCGATTTGAGTGGCCAACCTCTAGATGCCGAACAGCCAAAGTTTGCAGCATCCGCGTCGCTGGAGCTGTGCGAAGAAATCGAGCGGTTATTGCGGTGATCACGCGATTAGCACACCGACGCCTTTAGCTGTCCAACTTGCGGAGCGTAACGGCAGCAAGCGGCACAAACAGAAACAACGGAATCCACACCGCAAGGGCGGGTGGATTAACAATTCGTGAAGCACCCAACGCCTGAAAACAGATTTGCGCCAGCAACATTCCCAGCACCGTGATCAGGCAAATGCCGGCGGCAAAAAATAGGTTTCGCTCGCCGCGAATCAACACCAGCGGTAACCCCACCAACACCAGCGAGAGGTCAAATACCGGTTGCACGATGCGACCATGCAAATCGACGCGCTGGCGATTCAAAAAAGTTGCGCTGGGCAGCCGGCATTGACGAATCATTTGCCACAGCGGCCCCAAGCGGACCAGCTCGGCGCCGAACGCCAGTTGATGAGTGTCGATGTCCGTGACCACGAAAATCTGGTTAGATTTGAGCCAGTCGTTGTCGGCCGGCCGCAGAATCGCCGGGCGGCCGTCGAGAAATTGCGACGATGCCGGCTGCAACGCCACGGCGCGTTGCACATTATCCAATAGATATCCACTGGGACGCGAACCGCGCGCGGCCAGGAAACGGCCCGATTCGGCCGCAATGGTATCTTCGAAATCTCGCAGCGTTTCGGGTAACAGAAACTCCGGCGCGCCGATTAATTGTTCCGTGGGCTGCACGAACTGGCCGTTGATCACGATCCCCGTGCGATGGTCCACCGTGAACTTGATGGAATGCTCGCGGGCGTTGGCCAGGTCCTGCATATTCAATGTCAACTGCCTGGCAACGGGGGGTATCCAACATTCGCGGTTGACTATGGAGAGGATGGCAATCGCCAGGGTGGCGATCAAGACAGGTCGCGCCATGCGGCGGTATGAAATCCCGCCCGCTTGAATGGCGACGCTCTCATGGGCACGCTGCATCAACAAAAAGGTAAAGATCGCGGCAGCCAGCGCCATCAACGGTGCGGTGCGATCGAAAAACTGCAGGATCCGCGGGCCGTAATACGGCACAAACACGGCCAGCATACCGCCGCGCCGATTGGTTAACTCAAAAAACTCCTCCAGATTGGCGAACAGATCAATGACGACATACAGGCCCGCCAGGCTGGCAAAACAAATCAAAAAAATCTTGCCAAACAGTAAAACGACATATCGATCAAAGATCTGCATGGCGGTTAACGATCGCACGACCAATGCCGGGACCGGGGTTGGCGTCGGCTTAAGGGCATATCATGGGGAGCGGTATTATAGGAAGATGCTGTTGGCAAACCGATAGCGATTTGCCCGGCCAATTTTCATATTCCGCCTCAATTTCCCGCTATGACATCGTCCAGTCGAATCGCGCGTCGCAGTTATCGGGCGCTAAACGAACTGCTGCTACCTCCAGCCTGCGTGTTGTGCGACCGGCCGCTGGGCAGCGGTCGTTCACTGCAAATTTGTCGCGAATGTCGCCGACGCATGTCGCCCGCGCATGAATTCGGCTGCCACAAGTGCGGCGCCTGGATTGAATATGCCTTGATGGAATCGGAAAGCTGCCCGAATTGCCGCACGCATTCCCTGCCGTTTTGCCGCGTCACCAGTTTGGGCAACTACGAAAACGTCCTGCGACAAACAGTCATCGAACTTAAACGACCGGGCCACGAGGCGGTGGCGATTCAAATGGGCCGTTGGTTGGGTCGGCGGGTGTTGGCTGCCGCGGGCGCCAACGGCATCCAGCTGGTGACCCCGGTGCCGATTCACTGGTCGAGAAAGCTGTGTCGCGGCTATCATGTATCGGGGCTGTTGGCAGAAGGATTGCAACAGCTGGGCGGTTGGCAAATTGACGGTGAGGCCGTCCGGTGCCGGCGGTTGACGAGAAAGCAAGGTATGTTGACGACGCGGCAGAGATTCGAAAATGTTCGCAACGGCTTTGCCGTCAGCGACGCCAGGCGAATTCGCGGTAAGCGGATTCTGGTGGTCGATGACGTCATGACATCGTGTGCCACGGCAACTCAGGTCGCGCGGACTTTGTTGCGAGCTGGTGCCGAGTCAATTCACTTGGCCATTTTGGCGCGCGGCGTGGGTCACCATTAAAAGCCGGTTGACCAGGCACCCACCATTGGAATCCTGACAGTTGAAATCCACGAGGTTTTGTTGAACGATGGACTGTCACAGCAGACATGCCGGCCGAGGCCTTTATTGGATGGAAATGAATCTTGTCATCTCCTTCACTTGAGAAACAAACGAGTCCCCCCGACCACCCGACGTGGTGGCACCGATCGTTGTTCCCGGTGCGCAAAGCGATAATCCGCGGCCTGGCCATCATCATGCCACCGTTGTTGACAATCGTGCTGTTCCTGTGGGCCTGGAACATTATTGACTCGTACGTGCTGGGACCCGTCGAAGTATCGTGCCGCAATTTGATCGTATGGGTGATTGGCGATTTTCGGGACGATGCCACGATTCAGGCCGAGATTCGGGCTGCCCCCACGGTGACGCAAGATCCTGATAGTTCGCCGCAGATCTGGACGGCCGACGACGGCGTGGTGTTGTCCAAGGTCAACAAGACGTGGATTCCGAAAGAAGTCGTCGACGTAGTGGAATCCAACCCCGGCACCCAACAACCGCAAACCGCCCAAGCGTATTATCATCGGTTTGTGCAAGTTCAGTACTTGCCTCGCTATCTGGTGATCCCGGCGTTTTTGATTGTTTTCTTGGTGGCGTTGTATTTGCTGGGCCGCATCTTTGCCGCCGGGGTAGGGCGGTTAATCTGGACGTATGCGGAGTCTGCAATACACCGCTTGCCGGTCATCAGCAACGTATATTCCGCCGTCAAACAGGTTACCGACTTTGCCTTTAGTGACAGCGAGATTCACTTCACGCGTGTCGTGGCGGTCGAGTACCCGAGGCGCGGCGTGTGGTCGATGGGATTCGTCACCGGCGAGAGCATGTTGGACATTCGCAACGCCGCCAATGAACCAGTGTTGAGCGTGTTGATGCCCACGTCGCCGATGCCAGCAACGGGATTCGTGATATCGGTGCCGAAAAGCCAGACGATTGACCTGAATATCACCATCGACCAGGCAATTCAGTTCTGCGTTTCCTGCGGCGTGGTGGTGCCGACCAATCAACAACAACCCAAACCAGTAACCGGTCTGGTGACCGCCCAACATATCCAACCCGACACGCCACCCGAAGGAGACGGTCAACCGGCGCCTCCCGAACCGCCGGGCATCCCACAGGACGACCAGCCTTCGTCATGAGTGAGCGTTTCATGATCGACCTGGTGCGACACGTTGCCTGGTTGACGGCCGACGTGTTGGCGCGCCGATCTCGGTGATCGCGTTTGGCGTTCATTTTCGCTGAGGCATTGGGGCCAGAGCGAATGCCGCATCTGCTGGCGGTGCCAACCGCAGGCAGTCTTTGCGTTTCCCACATAATTTCTCGATTTGGAATGAATCCTGGATTTGACGCAGACTACCAGCCGATAAAAAGGACACATTGACGGCTGCGCTTTGCCGATCTGACCTTTGGCGAGCTGGTACCCGTCGACGCCTGCAAACGAATACTCGTGGTGGCAATGGAATGAAAATCCACACGTCTCGATTTGGCACAGTTGACATTCAACCGGATGACATTCTGTTCTTCCGCAACGGACTGCTGGGATTCGAGGATTGTCAGCACTGGGTGATTTTGGCGGACGCCGGCAATACGGCAGTGGCCTGGATGCAAAGCATGCAGATGCCGGACGTGGCGTTGCCCGTTGTATCGCCACGCCGCTTTGTGCCGGATTACCAGGTTCACCTGGATCCCGAGGACCTCAAGCCGCTGCACTTGAAATCCACGGAGCAAGCCTACGTGTTGGGCGTCGTCAGCCGCGACCGGGACGTGTTGACGCTAAATTTGCGTGCCCCGCTGATCATCAATCTGGACCGTCGCTTGGGTGGCCAGGTGATTACGGTGGACCAGCAGCCGATCCAGTACGAACTGACCGCATTACCGTTAACATTGCGCCGAATTGCCTGATACAAACGTGACGTCCGTCACAGC
>JBFILF010000060.1:0-15861 GCA_041599835.1 Pirellulaceae bacterium | reverse complement strand
CGCACCTGTTCGTGCTGCGGGTGCAGGATCGAATACTTAATGCCGAATTTTCGCATGATCGGTCCCACGCGCTCCGACCCGTAAAGTTGTTCCGCCAAACGAAAATGCTCGCCAATGATTTCCCGCTGCTGAAACAGGGAAGGGGGATCGGGAAGTGGCCTGCCTTGAGCCAAATGCCTGGTTTGCGCAAAGATCCAGGGGTTTCCGATCGCGCCTCGCGCCACCGTCACGCCGTTGACACCGGTCTGCTCGATCATATCCAAGCAGTCTTGTGGCGAAAACAAATCACCGCTGCCCAGGATCACCCCGTCGCCCACGTGCCGTTTGACTTCGCGCAAAAACTCCCAACGACTGGGGCCCACGTATCGTTGTTGGACGGTGCGGCCGTGGACGGTGACAGCCGCCACACCCCGTTCAAATGCGCCGTCGAGAATCTGGAAAAAATGGTCGCGACTTTCCTCCGAATCGTCGATGCCGCGCCGCATCTTGACGGTCACCGGAACATCGGGCGGAACTTTGTCGCGAGTTTTTTCAATAATTTCCAGGGCGACCTCGGGTTGTCCCAAGTGAAACCCGCCGCGGCAGCGGCCGAGTACCTTTTTGACCGGGCAACCAAAGTTGATGTCGATCACGTCAAAACCGGCTTGGACTAGTTTTTCCGCACCCGCGGCAAACTGTTCGGGCTCAGCACCCATGAGTTGTCCACCCACGGGATGCTCTTCGTCGCTGAGGTGCAGGAAGTGACTGGTCCGTTTGCGCGGTTTCAATTGCACTAGGAATTGGTCCAGCATCACTTCGCACAGCGTGTAGGGCGCGCCCAACCGGCGGGCGATGACCCGCATCGGCCAATCGCTGTATCCCGACAACGCCGCCTGCACAACGGGGAATCCGATGTGAACTGATCCCAGCTGTAATGGTCGCAGCGAGGATTGTAGCTGTGCGTTTACCGACATGACTTGAAAAGGCTCATCTGCGAACGTTTGGTTTCGCTTTGATTCAAACTGGGTAGAATCTGGCAAGTTATTGTTTCTCAACATTCGAAATCACTGGACTCGCGTCAGCCTTGTTCCAAAATCTTTGGCCGATCGTTGTCGTTTTGCTCATGGTTGCGGCTGGTATTTTGCTGGCCCGACTGTTGGCTGGTCGCCAGCGGATGCCCTATTCACGGCGAAAGAAACTGGTAACCAAGGCTGAATTTAGATTCTATCGAGACCTGCGGGATGCCGTCGATGGCGACTGGGAAATTTTCGCCATGGTTCGGCTCGCCGACCTGATCCGAGTTGAAAAAGGAGTCCGCAACTATCGATCCTGGTTGAATAAAATTCTGTCGAAACACATTGATTTTGTGTTGTGCAACAAGGACAACTTGGACGTGGTGCTCGCCATTGAATTGGATGACGCTTCCCACTCGAGGCCCGATAGAAAACTGCGCGACCAGTTTATCGACAACGCGTTCCAAGACGCCCAGCTGCCGTTGTTGCGAGTTGAAACTCAGAGAAGTTATGATGCTACGTGGTTGCGTTCGCTGATCGATGAGGCGATTGCCGGATAGCCATCGACAACAGGGTAAATTGATTTGGGATTTTGAAGCTTAATGATCAGGGTTACCTTTCCTCCGCATTTACGACGCTTCATTGAGTTGCCCGACGAGTGCCAGGCCGGTGGCGACGACGTCCGGTCGGTGTTAAATGAACTGGAAGACAAATTCCCGGGTTTAACCGGATACCTGCTTCACGAAAATGGCAGCCTCAGGCAACACGTGAACCTGTTCCTGGACGAGCGATTGATCACCGATCGTACCGGGTTGTCCGACACGACAAAGGACGTTCAGGAATTAGTAATCATGCAAGCCTTATCAGGCGGTTGATTCGGGAGCACGACGATGTCGGCCAGCGCAAGTCATTCAAAACGGATTGCATTGGGCACGAGGAAAGGCATCCTGATTCTCGAACCGGGAAACGGCGATTGGTCGGTCGGCCACGAATCGTTCCGTGGCAGCCACGTATCGATGGTGCACCTCGATCGCCGTAGCGGCAACCTTTTTGCCTGTCTCGATGACGGGCATTTTGGGAATAAGTTGTTTCGCTGGTCGGATTTTTTGGCAGCGGGAAACTGGCGCGAAGCGACACAGGCAGAAGCCTGGCACGAACTAACGGCGCCCCAGTATCCAGCGACGGCCAAGTTGAAAAACGGCAACGATGCCGTGTTGCGCTACCAATGGGCGTTTGCCAACGGTGCGGCCAATCAACCGGGCCGGCTGTACGTGGGGACCGAGCCCGGGGGACTGTTTTACAGCGACAATCACGGCGACGAGTGGCATTTCGTTGAATCACTGTGGAACCATCCGTCGCGGCTGGATGACAAAACGCCTTGGATGGGCGGCGGGCGCGATGAAGCGGGCATCCATTCAATCTGCGTTGATCCGCGCGACGCCAATCGTCTGATTCTTGGCATTAGCGTGGCCGGCGTGTTCGTAACCGACGACGGAATGAAAACGTGGCGGCCCTGCAACTCCGGATTGCGGGCGGATTTTTATCCCGACCCGTACCCCGAAGTCGGTCACGATCCCCACCTGGTGGTACAGTGCCGCAGCCAACCGGACGGTCTGTGGCAACAAAACCACTGCGGCATATTTCG
Source organism: Pirellulaceae bacterium (assembly GCA_041599835.1). Taxonomy (GTDB): domain Bacteria; phylum Planctomycetota; class Planctomycetia; order Pirellulales; family Pirellulaceae; genus CAJQPP01. The sequence continues at coordinate 13,224 of JBFILF010000060.1, read as the reverse complement.
GAGCGTCGATGGGGCAAAATCCTGGCGATTGGTTTCGCAGGACGGCGGCCCGGCGCATTTCGGATTCGCCGTCGCCGTCGATCCGGACCAGGCCGACGTGGCATGGGTGGTGCCCGCCGAATCGGATCAAGTCCGCGTGGCGTGTCATCGGCGGCTGGTGGTCTGCCGCACCGACGACGGTGGCCAAACGTGGTCGGAATTTGACCAGGGGCTGCCACAACACAACTGTTACGATTTTGCCTTTCGACATTGCCTCGTGTTGTCGGGCGAAGACCTGATTTTCGGTACGGCATGCGGCAGCTTGTATCACTCCCGCGACCGCGGCGAATCATGGGACACTATCGCCAACCATCTACCACCGATCTATTGCGTACATGTGATCGACACAGAGTGACCATGAGTCTTCCGGTGCCCGTCACCGATAAGATGTGATCTAGCGCTTCTCAGCCGTCGTTGGAGGGCGGCAAACGGTGAGTGGACCCTTTGGATGGCTCGGTCGGTGGCAGATTGCGAACTCGATTCGGTACCGAAGCCGGTGGCTTTACGGGACCCTTTGCCCTGCGTCCTGCCGGAACCGAATGTCTTCGGTGGAAAATCTCCGGGTCAAATTCGTCGCGCGGCACGAAAGAGTCGACGTGCAGGTTCAGGTTACCCGGTAAAGGCGGAGTGCGGGCGGCCGCGGCGGGTTGATTTTCGTCCGCCGACCTAGTTCCGTCGGGTTGCTCGAACGCGGTCCGGCGAATCATCGAATCTGGTCTAAGACTGGCCGCGGGCCGTTCAGAGTAGACGGCCGTCGTCACCAACCAATCTTTGATCGCTTGCAAATGTGGCGAGCCGGCGTCGTAGACGGCTTGATCCAGCCCTCCGTGCGGGGTCGCGGCGAATTTCAGCAAAGGGCTATCCAGCGTGTTTGTCCGGTCAATGAATTTCATCGTTGATTGCAGGTTCCGCTTCCCAGCCGTCGTGGATACACCGCCGTGGACGCCTTGGGGCCACAGCCGCATTGGTGTGGCGTGATTGCTGTGACAGCCGCTGATTGCACAACCGTTGACCAGGCGCGGCTGGACGTGCGACGCAAACATTTTCAAGGATTCGATCGACAGCGAATTCAGCAGTTCATCGAGTTGTTCGCGTTGATTGGCGGCCGCATCATTTGAAATTTTGTTTGCGGATGCAGCGCTGTTATCCGGTTGAACGGTCTTCGCGGACTGTTCCTTCAACTTGGCCAATTGGCGTTCGAGCATCTCCATGGTTCGTGGCCGATTTGAGATGCTCGATACGTAATCGATTTGTTCGCGGGCCGCGGGCAGATCCCGGTATCGCAGACACCAATTGGCTAGCCGCAAGTGGCCGTCGACATCCGTGGCCCGCAACCGAAACCGCAGTTCATTAAACGCCTCATAAGTGGAACGTGCGACGAAATCGATTTCGGAACGTTCAAAACGAACCGTCGATCCATTTTCGGCTCGAACGATAAACTGCCCGCCGGCCATTTCCACGTTCCCTGAAAACACTCGGCCGGATTTTAACACGACGTGTTGCACAGCCGCCGTTTGCCAGGGCGCAGCGTTGCCCATGCGTCTCGAATCGTCTTGCCCCCAGCCCGCGGCGCACATGGTGGGCAGAACCAGGAAAAATACCGTGGCAATTCGGGCGGAGCGTTTGACCATGTCGCGTCAACTAGCAGTTGAAACGATGGCAGTCAATAGCTTTCGCGCTGATGCTGGCGGCGGCGCCCACCCATCGCCGATCGGGCTCAAGCAGAGCTAACGATCAAATTCAACTGCCACACAACCAGCAGGAATCCAACGGGAATGACCCAGTAAGCGAACAAATGAAGCTTGCCCTGTTCGATCCAGCGGATCAGCCAATGCAACGAGGCCAACCCAACAACAAACGAAATGACCGTACCGACGATCAAAAAAACCGCGGGCGTATCCGCACCTTGCTCCATGATTTCCCGGAACTCCAACGACGCGGCGCCGCCGATGGCCGGTATCGCCAACAAAAACGCAAACGTGGCGGCTGCCTTGGGACGCAGTCCCATCAACGCACCCATTACAATCGTCGACCCGCTTCGTGAGATTCCTGGCAACAGGGCAAACGCCTGTGCCAGTCCGATCATCAGCACGGCGAGGATGCCGACATGGGTGTACTCTTTTTTTCCCGGCTTAATCTTCGTCAATAGCATCAGAATGAAACCCGTGATGGGCAACATGAAACCCGCCAGCAGTGCGTTTTTGAGAATCGCTTCGTGATTGGTTTTCAGCCAAATACCCAGGATGGCGGCCGGCAACGTTCCAAGGACCAACAAGGGGACAACCCGTTTGTCCTCGCGCAACAACGCCAGGACCTGTTTGTGATAGTAGACGAGGATCGCCAGCAATGTCCCGAAGTGAAGCACGATGCTCATCTCGGCGCTATCCGTATGGCGGCCCAGCAATGATTCGACGGCGACGAGATGGCCGGACGAACTGATCGGTAAAAACTCAGTCACGCCCTGAACCACGGCGAGAATGATCACTTGAATGAAATCGGCGAAGGTGAGGTCGAACATCTATGGCGGTGCAGACAAGACAAAGGCAACATCGTCGGGGCGGCAAGCCGCCGTATAATGGCTGTAGACTATTCTGTTTTGCCTCAAAGTTCTATCATGGCTTTGGCTTTATGAATGTTTTGAGGAAACCATGATCGCTGCGCAACCGCGGACTATGTTCGAAAAAATTTGGGATGCGCACCTCGTGTACGAGGAACAGGGGCGGCAGCCGCTAATTTACATCGATTTGCATTTGGTTCACGAAGTAACCAGTCCACAGGCGTTTGAGGGGCTGCGATTGGCTGGACGACCCGTCCGCCGACCGGAATTGACGGTGGCCACGGCCGATCACAATGTACCGACGACTGACCGATTGTTGCCGATCGCCGATCCGATCTCGCGCCGCCAGGTGGAAACGCTGCGGGCCAATTGCCGCGAATTTGGAGTCAAACTGTACGACCTGGATAGCATCAATCAAGGCATCGTCCACGTGATTGGACCCGAGTTGGGCCTGACGCAACCGGGGATGACGATCGTCTGCGGTGATTCCCATACATCGACGCACGGTGCGTTCGGAGCCTTGGCCTTTGGCATCGGCACCAGCGAGGTGGAGCATGTTTTGGCCACGCAGACGTTGCCGCAAACCAAACCCAAAACTTTCGAACTGAAGATTGACGGCACTTTACACCACGGCGTGACGGCCAAAGACCTGATTTTGTATTTGATCGGCCAGATTTCGACGGCCGGAGGGACGGGACATGTGATCGAATACCGCGGTCCGGCTATCGCCAGCCTGACGATGGAACAGCGAATGACGATTTGCAACATGTCCATCGAGGCAGGCGCTCGTGCCGGAATGATCGCACCCGATCAGACAACGTATGAATATTTGCGGGGCAGGCCGGGCGCGCCGGATGATTTCGATGCCGCCGTGGAGCGGTGGCGCCAATTGCCAAGCGACGATGGTGCGAAGTTTGACAAGCAAAATGAATTCAATGCCAACGAGATCGAACCGCAAGTCACCTGGGGTACCAATCCCGGTCAGGTCGTTTCGGTCACGGGTCGCGTACCGGATCCCGCCGAATTTTCCGAAGCGCAACAGCGAAAATCGGCCGAAGCTGCGCTGATTTATATGGATCTGACGCCCCACACGCCAATCACCAGTATCGAAATTGATCGCGTGTTCATTGGGTCCTGCACTAACGCGCGAATCGAAGATTTGCGGCAGGCTGCGGCGGTGGTCAACGGGCACAAAGTGGCGGATTCGGTGCAAGCGATGGTGGTCCCAGGCAGCGGACTGGTGAAACAGCAGGCCGAACAGGAAGGACTCGATAAGATTTTCCAACAAGCCGGGTTTTTGTGGCGCGATGCCGGGTGCAGCATGTGTCTGGGCATGAATCCCGATCAACTGTCGCCGGGTCAGCGGTGTGCGTCGACCAGCAACCGGAATTTCGAAGGCCGCCAGGGCAAAGGCGGCCGGACTCATTTGGTTTCGCCGGCCATGGCGGCTGCGGCCGCAATCAACGGACACTTTGTGGATATTCGCGAGTGTGCCGTTACCGCGGTTTGATCAGCGCCGTGCATCCCTGTCGAAGACGAGAACAACCTAATGGAACCCTTTACGACCCACACCGGAATTGTAGCGGCCATGGATCGGGCTGACGTCGATACCGACCAAATCATTCCCAAACAGTTCTTGAAGCGAATCGAACGGACGGGCTTCGGCCAGTTCCTGTTTTTTGATTGGCGGTTTCTGAATGACGGACAACCCAACCCCGAATTTGAATTGAATGCCCCGGAATATCAAGGTGCCTCCATTTTGCTGGTGCGGCGAAACTTCGGCAGCGGTTCCAGTCGTGAACACGCGGTTTGGGCGTTAGCCGATTACGGCATTCGGTGTCTTATCGGCGAATCGTTTGGTGATATCTTCGCCAACAATTGCATGAAAAACGGCGTTTTGCCTGTGGTACTGGAACCAGTTTTCGTGCAGCAACTGTTCGAGCGCCGTGCCGATCGATCGCGATTTGAACTAACAGTGGATTTGCCGAATCAACAGGTTCGCGACGACGACGGATGGTCGACTAGTTTTCAAATCGACCCGATCCGAAAAGTCTCATTGTTGAAGGGACTGGACGATATTGGCATGACGCTTGAACTGGAAGACAAGATCGCGGCGTACGAGCGACAGCGGGGCATGACGCCCATCACCACGCATTGAAACTACTCGGTCAATCGAGCACAGCCCCAGCGAGAAAAGCTATGAGGACTTCGTTGAATTGGTTTTTGGCATTGGGAATTGCCACGCTCGGCAGCCTATCAGCATTGCCGTTTGGATCCGAATTAGCCGCTCAAAGCGAATTGCAGGTTGAAACGATACTGGAAGGCCTTAACCAACCCTGTGGCGTCGCTGTCCAGCCGGCAACGGGCACCGTGTATGTGAGCGAAAGTGGTGGTCAAAAAATCCTTCGTATCATTAACGGGGAACCGCAAGACGTGGTTGTCAATTTTTCCATCGCGACGTCGACCAGCGAATATCCGTTTCGTTTGTCGCCGTTGGGCATGGCGTTTCTGAACGAGCAATCACTGGCGGTAGGCACCGGCGAAGATCAAACCGGCGCCGAGACGTTGCGGCTTTTTAGACTGCCCGAAGCCGAATCGGTCGCGATTAACTCAGACGAAGCCGTTGACCGGGCTCAACTGGAAGACAGTGACGTATATTCCAGTTTTGGATTGACCGTCTCTCCGCTGGGCATCTATGCCGTTTGTCTGGGTGAACAGGATCAGGATTGGATCGCTCGGTGGGAAACTGACGACGGCAGCACCAAGAAACTAACCCGGTTCGTCAACACAACGGAAACCCTTTCAATTCGCGCGCCAACCGCCGTAACCGTCAGCCCCGACGGCTTCATCACAGTTGGCTTGATGGGCGGCCGGTCCAATGACGCAGATTCCGTTTTGGCTTTTTTTGATGAATCGACGGGTGACCTGAAAGCTCAGTTTCCAACCGGGCTGCGCGATCTAACGGCATTGGCATACGGGCCAAGGGCCAACCGGCTATTTGCCTTGGACTTTTCATTCGCCGAGCCATCCCAAGCGGGATTGTTCAAATTGGTGGGCCGGCAGCGCAACACCGAGTGCGAGGCGATTCGATTGCTCAATCTCGATCGCCCGACGGCCATGGCGTTTGACCCGGCAGGCAATCTTTACGTTACCGTGCTGGGGGGTGAGCCGGTTGTTTCGGACAGCGGTGGAAAGTTGCTAAAAATCTCGGGTATTGATTTTTCCAGACAAGCTCAAGCGGACGCGGCGAGTGAGGCCACCAAAAAGGACCCGTAGGCGGCAAAGATTATTGGACCTGCCGCTTGGAGCCGCATCGACCTATAATCACGGATTGTGATAGATCCCTTCCGTCAACTTCCCCAACGTACGGCAAGCGAGAATATTCATTTGAGCGTGCATCTTGTCCAGTTCGGAATCTTTGGCGCGATCGGTCGGTTTCGTTCGGTTGACCGTCGACACCACAAACGCCAGACGCGGGTGATTTGCCGCACCGATCGAGGTTTGGAAGTAGGCACGGTTTTGGCCATGGACGATTCGGCCAACCGAAGTGACGGGGCCGGGGATCTTTTGCGTCGCGTGACGCCAGAAGACGACTTGTTGATCAATCGGATCGAGCGTTTTCGCGATCGAGCCTTTGAAGCTTGTCGCCTACTGATTGAGAACCGCGGGATTCAGGCAACGCTCGTGGATGTGGAACACTTGTTCGACGGGCAAAGCGTCTTTTTCTATTTTTTGGGGGACGTGCCGGCCGAACTCGAGAGTTTGACCAGTGAATTGGCCCAGGCTTACGAAGCCAAAGTCAAATTTCGCAAGTTTGCCGATACACTGGCCAATGGGTGCGGGCCGGATTGCGGCACGGGCATAGGGTGCGGCAGTGACGCTTGCCAGAGTTGCGGAGTCCGCACGGCTTGCAAGTCCTGATCGTCCGCGGCGAGAGATTGAGAACTCAGAACGCCGGAATCTCAAGCTAAGATCATCATCTTATCGAGCTTCGCGTTTGATAACTTCGACCAAGGAATCGACGGACGTAAATTCGCCAACAATGCTGGTGCCTGAAAACAGCAGTTTTGGCACGATGCCGGCACCCACGCGGCGATAGATTTCCACGTGCTTGGCGATATATTGGCCGGCGATTGGCTTGGCCAGCTCCGCGTCGATGGCTTCCTGCCCAAACAACTCATTAGCCTTTTGTTTGGCCGCGGCATATCTCGGCGCATCTTGACCTTGAAACAACCAGCGGTGGAACACCTGAAATTTGTCCCGGTCCACTCGCCATGCGGCAACTGCCAGCGTGGCCAATTCACAAGCCTCCAATTGCTTGGGACCGGTAGACGTGATGGCGCTATTGCACCGAGTGTTTAGAGGAACCGGCAAGCTGACAATTGCCAAATCTTGGTTAAAGCGTTGTAAGGCGCCATCAACCGCTTGGTGCGTCTTGCGACAATGGGGGCAAGTGTAATCAAACATCTCCACGAACATGTGGCTGGCATCGCGATTCCCGATGCACGGCCATTGTTCGATGTCCAGCTTGATGGACCCGCCCGAAATCGACACGACACGCGGTTCCGGATTGGCGTCGTCTGTTTTTGTTGCGTCCTCCCCTTGATTCCCGGTGCCGTCGTCTTGTTGCGCTAATTCCTGCCAGGTCACACTCACCATTGAGGAAAGCGCCTGCGCGGGCTGAAACGCCGTCAGCAACGTTTGCAGATCGGCCGGTGCCAACTTGTGGCGGGAGGTCGTATTTGTGGAATCGCGGCTGTCAACTTTGGGCGGTTCGAACAGCGTATCGTCCGGTGGAGCAAATAAGTCGTTGTCGTCCGGCACTTCGGCCGGCGTCACGGACTCGGCCGGCACGGGCTCGTGCTGAATGATCTCAAATTTGGGCGGTTCTTCGGACATGATCTGCCCGGCGGCAAAGATCCCAAAACCGGTCAACGCCACTCCAGAAAGTACTGCCGTGAATACCGTGCCGCAGGGACGTCGCCACACCAATGACGCGGCGATCATCAACCCACACGCGTGGGCAGTCAGGCAGTACGTGCAAAAGTGTTTCAATACAAAAGCTTGTAACGCGATGAACCATAAAGCGGCTAGACCGGCCATGAACCCCAACACGGTGACCAATGACCAACCAATTTGCCGCGCGGTTCCTGAGAAACGGCGGTTGCTGCCGACAAACAATGAACCAACCAACAATACGTACGTCACAAATGCCAACAGGCTGACGGGAACGCCATTCCACAAGGACCATTTGCTGGTCAGCACACTGCCGCAATCAAACACCAACCCGCCGCTACAGCCGGCAATTTTTGCCTTCGTCAACGCCGAATAAGCCAAATAGCCGGAAACGCCCATTGCCACCAGAGAGGGTACCGTCAGCAGCCAGGTGAATTTCCAGGACGGCAAAGAACCAAACGTCAGTCCGTCTGTCCAACGGTGGAGTGACGAACGAGATTGCAGAACTTCTTGAGCTTTCATGTGTTGAACAAAGTCCGGGGGGCTTAGCCCGAATCAAAAGAGACGATCGATTTCCGATTTTCGACGCGTTTGCGAAGGCAGTTGGCCGTCCGCGACTGCTGGATCACGAATGGCCCGGCGGGCGGGTTCAGTCAATCCGTGACGCCATCACTTTCACCATTCTTTGCACCAATCCCCACATAATCAACAGGCACCGTCCATATTGCGCCAACTCGTGGCCCGCGCCGGTCGGGTTAAAACAACTAATCGACTCAGGCAAGGTGGGGAAGTCCGCCTGCCGCCATTAAAGGTTCTCGGCGATTTCTTGTCTGGAAATTAGACGTTCGCCGCGACAATGTTCGATGCCGCAAGCATGCAGCCAGCGTTTTTGCAGTTCGTCACGCAAACGGTCGGCAAAATCCGAGTCGCGCGTCACATCCGGAATTTTGCCGCCGGCGCGATGTTCGTGGCCGCCACCGCCGCCAAGCCCTTCCAACGTTTTCTGGATCAGCCGGGCCGCGTTGCCATACCCCCGTTGCGTGCGGGCGGAGAGCAACAAGTCGTCGCCCACCACCGCTGCGCACAGGACGCACCGAATGGGCCGGCACCGCACCAACAAATCAGCGACTTCTCCAACGATTTCCGCACCATGGGCTCGCGGCAAGAAACACAGAGCCGTATCACCAAAAACCACCGTACTTTGCATTGCCAAAGCCAGATCGCCGAAATATTCGCGATCCAGCGGAGCGCTTTCAATTTCTGCCAACAACGACGGATCTGATATTTTGGTCATCCACGAAACCACCGAGCGGTCCAGCGCCGTATGCACGTTCTCGCAACCGGTCGTCTCTGTCCGAATCGCGTAGATCGTAGCCGTGGCAAGCTTTAAACCCGGTTCGATATTCTGCTCGTGAAGATAACTGGCGGTGATGGTCGCCGAGGCCGCCACTTCGGCGCGAATATCCGAAAAAGCCAACTCGACGTTCTCATTTCCATTCAAATGGTGATCGATAACCGCCACCGGCCGGATGCCGGCCCGTGTGACCAGGTGATTCGAAGTACCGATATTACAGTCGACCAAAATCGTGCCCGTGTCCGGAGTATCGGTCAATTCGCTGACCAATTCGATCGGTGGCGAAAGCAGCGCCACCATGTGCTTGTTTTCAGCTCGCACAATCGATCCGCCGCCCACCAGCCGTACCGGTTTGCCGAGGCATTCAGTGATCAAACAATGCAAAGCCCATCCAGCTGCGATCGCATCGGGATCCGGATTGTCGTGCATCACGATCAACAAGCGACGAAAGTCGGAGAGGACGTTCAGCAATTGATCAGATCGTGTTCCAGAAGGTGATTGCGTGCGGGACATTTCCAAATTCGAATTCGAACTGACGCAACCCGGTTTGAGAGGACTCCGGATCGGTGCGCCGTTACGGATAAAGTTGTTCTCAGCCGCCTCAGCCATTCATCGTATACACGCGACGGGTCGGCATAAAGAGAATTATCGCCCTGGTCGTCGACAGCAACGATTGACGCGGCTGAATAACCTGGGCAAATCGTGTAATTAGACGGAAGCGTTTGAGGCTTGTCCATGGCCACGGCCTCCGGGAACACGCCGGTGCCGGCCCGGTTTTTCGACCGAGCGCGCGCCATCGACAAGACCTTTGCTCACACAAGCGTTGGCGACGGTTGCGCGCGGGGCGAACCAGGTGGAACCGTCAAACTTAACCGAAGTCGCCCCGTCGACCTGAACCGGCAGACTGGTTACCGCTTGGGCGGACCCGGAAAAAAAGCGTTCGTGCGCATCACATAGTCGCGATACTCGGGCCGGCGTTCTTCCATGTCGCTTTCCAGCAGCGCCACGCCGGAAACCTTCATCAACAGAAACGACATGATCACCGGACTCAATATCGTCCACCAGGCTCCCCCCGACGCTGCCACCAGGTAATGCCCCCACCAGACACAGAAATCGCCAAAATAATTGGGGTGCCGCGTATACCGCCACAAACCTTGGTCCATCACCTTGCCCTCGCTGTCCGGCCGTGCCTTGAATCGGGCCATTTGAAAGTCGCCGACCGTCTCGAAGAACATGCCATTTCCCCACACCACGACGCCGAAACCCGCAACCAGTCCGCCCAGACTCGATTCTTCGCTCAAATACATGCCCGCCTGGATCGGCAGCGACACAAACCACATGACCAGCCCCTGCAACCCAAAGACCGTGAACAAGCTGACCCACCAAAATCGGCGCCCATGCTTGTCGCGCATCGCCGTGTACCGCCGGTCCTCGCCTTTGCCCCGATTCCGCCACAACAGGTATGCGGACAGTCGCAATCCCCACAGGCTCACCATCACCAACAGCGTCCACGTCCACAGGTTCCACGTCTCAACGCAAAAAAGTGTGACCCAACCGAGAATAACAAATCCAAATCCCCAAAAAGGATCCACGATGGACGCGTCCCGTTTGACCAGACTGGCCGCCCACAACACCAGCATCATCGCCAGCGCGACACTAAGGTTAACGAGCGTTAATTGAACAAGAGTCATCGGTAGATTGAACCAATGGGTCACGATTGATTTTAGGCGCCAGGCGGCTACCCGGTCGATTGCCTTGCCCAGGCAACAAAGACCTGATCACAGTTGTACTATCCGTCGACATTTTGATTCACTGCTGCCAAAAACCGATCGAGAAACGCTTCGGCCAGGCGACTCATCCCCGGATAACTGCTTTCACGGGGTCCGGCAATATTCAACACCTGGATGTTGTGCGAAGCCATCCAGCAGTTAATTCGGTCAATGGCTTCGTCGGCGTTTTCTGCTCGCAAGTCGACACGTATCCGTGCTCGACCATGTTTGTCAGCCATTCGCCATGTCAGGCGCGTCCCGCCGGAAAGCTCGCCGACAAACAATATGAGCGTTCCGTCCGATTCGATAACATTGCGTTCCGTCCGCTCGGCGTAATCCGTTGATTCGGTTTCTTGCAATTGGTATCGCGAATCAATCACACCGTCCTCGGCACGACGGCCTCGCGGACACCAGCCCCCGTGTTCCAGGCCCGCCGCCATGGCGGCGTCCAAGGCCGCCCGATCGACACCGGTCTGTCCGCCCGACACGATTTTCAAAAGCTGATGGGACATGAACACCTGGGCAGTGGACGACGGGCAATATGCGGTTAATCTACCACGAATTGAGGGCACAAGAATCCGCGCGACTCGTTTTGCAGCGTCACTATCGGCTTCGAGGCAGCGTTAGCTTGAGTCCGCCGGGCAACGGCGACAAATGGCTGACGTCATTAGGCAAAACGTCCCGGTTGAGCCGTAATATGTCCAGATAACGAGATGCCTGACCCATTTGGTCGCGGGCAATGTCAAATAGCGTCTCGCCCGATTTGGAAACGTATTCGGTTTCAGTGTTGGGACTCGTTGCCGGTTCCCCCCTGGGGCATAATCCCGGGAAGCGACGTTGCAACGCTTGTTTGGGCGGGGTGGCCACCCGAGTCCCCTCGGGCAGCCCATCGTAATTCTCGACATGGTCTCGATTGACTTCGTACAACGCTTTGAAATATCGGCCGTCACCATACACGCGTTGTGAGATAGTCCAAAAACTGTCGTCGGGCAGGCTATATACGAATCCTGGAGTCGACGCCCGCAACTCCGTCAACGGTTCCGTCAGTCCCATTTGTTGAATGGGCGAAGGGGACGACGATCCAGCCTCCTCGGTCGCCGGTGTTGGGAATGGAGTTTGGACAGGCTCACGCTGATGTTGGTCGACGGGCTGCGTTTGCAGTGGGTGCTGCGGAGGATTCACCGGTGGGTTGGATCGCAAGCGATTGGTTTGTGGTCCGTTTGAGTGTTCATTTTGTTGCTGACGCGGGCCGGCTAATAAACCAGCTGGGCCGGTAAACGGTTCCCCCACAAATGGACCGCTTTCTTGTCCAGGAACGATTTGGGGCGAAGGCGGCAAGCCGGTGTCGGGGAAAGTATGGTCGGCAATCGGTGTGGATGGTTTCGATTGCGATTCGGCCGCTGAAAGGGGTGGTGTATCGGCCTCCCGAAATGAATCCGCAGCGTGCGGGCGAAGCTTTTGATGGGGCGCTAACTGCTGCCCGGTGACGTCCTGGCCGTTGGTCGATCGAGCGACCGTCACATCGGCTGGTGGCCGTGTGCGGAACCACCCACTTAACTTGCCAAACGCTACATACAGAAAAACGACAAATAAAATCGCCACCACGGTCAGGCCAATACGGGCTTCGCGCATGAATGCCTCTTCGGCATGTGTCCGTTCGGGTTTTTCGTGCGAATCGACCATGAATGCGCGCTAGACTCGATTTTCTGTTTCCCGCGGTTGTCGCAACGTCGGCATGGCAACTCGACTGGCGATCCGCAACTTGGCGCTGCGGCAACGTGGATTTTCCAGCACCTCCGATTCCGCAGGTCGAATGGGTTTTTTGGTTTCCACTTGTAACAAAGGATGGTCGCGAAAAGCGTTTTTCACGAGGCGATCTTCCAATGAATGAAAACTGATGACGGCCATACGACCGGCCGGCTGCAATAGTTCGGGCAACCGACGCAAAGCGACCTCCACCCATTTCAATTCGTCGTTGACCGCAATCCGCAACGCCTGGAATGTTCGCGTTGCCGGATCGATTGAGTGGTTTTTCGAACGTGGGACCACCTTGCGCACCTGAGTTGCCAATTCCTGCGACGTGCGAATCGGATGCGTTTTCCGGATTCGCACAAGGTGTCGCGCTATCCGCCTGCTAAACCGTTCCTCACCCCAACGAAAAATCAAATCGGCGAGGTGTTTTTCACTGATCCGTTGTAAAAGTTTCCACGCCGGAGCCCCTCTAGTTGTGTCAAACCGCAAATCCAAGGGTCCTTCGCTGGCGAAGCTAAATCCACGCTGGTCGTCAGCCAATTGGTCACTGGAAAGTCCCAAGTCCAATATCACGGCTTGAACAAATGCAATATTCAACTCGCGGAGGATCTCCGGAAGGTCGCAAAAGTTAGCAGTGAGCAGTTTGATCGGCAATCCCGATAGTCGAGCCTGGCATTGCTCGATCGCCCGAACGTCGCGATCCACGCCGATTACCAATCCATCGGGCGCCACACGCCTCGCTAGCAATTCGGTGTGTCCACCGCCGCCAACCGTTCCGTCGATAGCAATATCGCCGG
>JBFILF010000059.1:0-15864 GCA_041599835.1 Pirellulaceae bacterium | reverse complement strand
TGGTGACCAGCCAACCCGAAGGCGCATTGGTGACGGTCGACCACCAACCGATCGGTCATACTCCGGTCGCCGTCCCGTTTACGTATTACGGAACACGCGAAGTTCAAGTTGAAAAGGACGGGTATCAATCGATCAAAGTCAAACATCGAATTGCGCCGCCTTGGTATCAGTTGCCGCCGCTGGATTTTATTAGCGACAACTTTTGGCCGCGTGAAATCCGCGACGATCGCGTTCTGGACTTTCCAGAGATGAAACCTTTATCGACGATCAATGAGAACAATTTGCTGGATCGCGCCAACCAGCTGAGGGGAAACGTGCAGCGCGGTACTGTTCCCATGCCGGTTGCGGTCAACACAGAGACGGACCCCGTCAATCCCACGGTCCAGCTACCGGTCCTGCCAATCCGATCCCGTTAGCGTCCCTTTGTAACGGCCGAACGCTGGTCGGCGGTCGAGGGCACCGCGAATACCTAACTGGCCGGGATCGCGGGCAATTCCATCGACGGCAAAGCGAACGTCATTGATCAGCGGCTGCAAGCGAATGGTCAGATCGCGAACGTTGCGCATGGTTTCGGTCAAGTAGTTGTACAATTCGGGGTCGTTGACCAGTTTGCCAAGCGTACCTTCGCTTTCGGTAATATTCTGGGTGAAATTGCCGAGGTTGGTCACCAGCATGTCAATCTTTTTCAGGCTGCTATTGAGGTTGTCCATCATGGCCGGACCTTCATTGCCCAGTAAGGCCGTGAATTCTTCGAGATTGGTCAGATTGCGGTTGGCGCTGTCGGCGATGGTTCGGAATCCATTGATGGTCTCGCGTGTATCGTTGATGGTGGCGTTGACGTCGTTGAGAATTTGCGGCAGCCGGTTGATGGTGATGCGCATATTGTCGCGGGCTTCCGGATCCCCCACCACATCGTTGATATTGACCATGAACTCGTTGACGTTATCCAAGGCCAGTTCCGCTTTCCCCGCCACTTTGCGGATGTCGTCCATGAACGCTTTGACATCGCCTTCGTCACCTCCCAGGATTTCCTGGACCGAGCGGGTCAGCTCGGAAACGCCTTGTCCCGCCTCGGAAATGGAATTCAGCGTTTCGGCCACTTGTTCTTCCAGATTTAGCGCGACATCAATTAATTCGATCGGATTGCGTTCCACAATCACGTTGTCGAACAAGGTGCGGTCGGCAACTTGAGCGCCGCGGGTGGGCAGATTACCGGGCGAAAAGTCCAGCACGGCATCACCCAAAAACGAGGCGGTTCCGATGGTGCAGATTTCGTTTTGGTAAATGGGTTCATCGCTGTTGATGCGCAGCGTCAATAGCACGCCGTCATCCTGGTTTTCCACCGCCGAGACGCGGCCAATGAGAATGCCGTTTTTGCGGACCGGCGTGTTACGCATTACGTTGGGCGCCGTTCGCGTTTTGATGAACAGCGTGTACTGTGATTGCCAGCCTTCGCCAAACAGAAAAATCATGATCGCCAGGATCAGCGCAGCACAAATCACTACGATGCCGACTCGCCATTGTAATGTTCGTTCGTCCATCTGGCAGTTTTCTGTGTTTTGTCCCGGTCGCTACACTGGTTACATCGAGGCGGTCGCGCGGAGTTCCATCAGCCTTTCGCCCGCTTCGCCGTTGACAAACTGGCGCACGCGGCGGTCTTGCGCCTGGTCCAAATCTTCCGGCTTGCCGTCAAATATGATCTGAGGTTCGTCAGGTTCCAGCCGCGACAGCGGAAACAGCATGATCACCCGATCGCCCACTTTGCGCGCGGTGTTCATATCGTGCGTCACCACGATGCTGGTCACCGGGTTGCGGCGTCGGGTTCTCAGGATCAACTCGTTAATTACGTCGCTCATGATGGGATCCAGCCCCGTGGTCGGTTCATCATACATCATCAGTTCCGGCTTCATGATCAAAGCCCGCGCCAATCCCACCCGTTTTCGCATGCCCCCGGACAGCTCCGCCGGCTTTTTGTAAACCACGTCGTCCGGCAACCCCACCTCCGACAGTCGCGACAGCACTTCTTCGCGAATCTCGGCCGGGCTATAGCGGCCATGCTGCCGCATGGGAAACGCCACGTTTTGGCCAATGGTCATGCTGTCAAACAAGGCCGCGTTTTGAAACACAAAGCCAAACCGCAAGCGCAAACGGCTGATTTGTCGCTCGTTTAATCGGTTAATGTCCTGCTCGTTAAATCGAACCACGCCTTGAGTGGGTTTGATCAAGCCAATCAAACTTTTCATCAACACCGTTTTGCCACAGCCACTTTCGCCGATCATGGCCACGGTCTGGCCGGCGGGAATCGTCAAGTTGATACCGCGCAACACGCCCTGGCCATGAAACTGCACCGACAAGTCGATCGCTTCTACCAGGGGGTCGTCTTCGCGAATTAACGATTCAATCATTTCAAACAGCTATGCGCCAGCAAAAAACCGGCCACCCTAAACTACGCGGCACAAAAACAATTTTGACACTAAAACAACTTGGCACCTTGAGGAAACAAGAAGAAGTAGGCCTTGTCCAAGGCAATGCCCAAAAACAGATCGAGTACCAAAATCATAACAAAAGAATATACAAATGAAGCCGTCGAGGCTCGGCCCACGCCCTCGGCACCCGAACTGCAATTGAATCCCTGGTAACAACTGACCATGGCAATGGCCGAGCCAAAAAACACGCTCTTGAATAAACCGGTAAATAAGTCAAACCACCCGACAAACTGAGCGCTGTTATACCAATAAAAGTGCGTGTCCACCCCCAACACGAATACGCTGTAAAAGTAGCCACCGGCCACGCCCATAAAATCCGCCATGATCGTCAACGTGGGAATTAAGAAAAAACAGGCCAGGAATCGGGGCACCACCAGATAGTGCAATGGATGGGCGCCCATCGCCGCCAACGCGTCGATCTGTTCCGTGACGCGCATCGTCCCCAGCTCGGCGGCCATGGCGCTACCGACCCGGCCAGCCAGCATCGTCGCCGCCAACACGGGACCCAGTTCGCGAACCAGTGACATATTGATCACGGCCCCCAGTCGCGTCTCCAATCCGATCTCTTTGAATTGGTAATAACTCTGAACGGCCAACACCATTCCGATAAACGTGCCGGTCAATGCCACCACCGGCAAGCTCAACACGCCCACCTGGTAAAAATTTGGCCAGACTGTCTCGCGGCGCGGCAACCGCGAAAACATCCACATCAGCGTTCGCCCAATGAACAGACTTAAATCACCCACGGCGATGATCGACTGAATCACGACCCGACCCCAGTCGGCGATCCACGCATTGATCGGGCCCATTTTCACGGCCCCACCGTTGGCTTGATTTGGAATTGAGGGCGACGACACTCGGGGTCACCTTTGTTGACGTAGGCCGTTCCTTAAGCGCGCATTTCCGCCGGCGCGACAATGAATCTTTGTCTTCATCGACATCACAAGATTTGCGACTTGAGTCGACCCTGCCGATTAGTGGAACTCTGACGCTATCGCAAAATCGCTGCCATTTACGGCAAATAGCCCGCATTACCGGGCAACCGCCCCCATTTCCCACCGGCAAAGGCAGGCGTTCACGCTGCTTGCGTTGCAGTAAAATAACTAACTAACTCAACGGTGACATGGGCGTCGCGTCGACAGGCTTCAAATCGCGAGTTCGCTAGCGAATCGGGAGACTTCGAATGCAATATCATGTCGAGGAAACCTCGGATCGGGTAATTGTCGTTTTTAGACAGTCAGAGTATGACCGCGTGGCGTTCGGTTCGTTGGCACCCAGCGTCCTTGAATCGTTCTGCCAGCAAGCTGCTTCCACCGGCAAGCGACTGGTTTTCGATTTAAACGGCGTCCACCATTTATTCTCAGGCGACGTGGGCTCACTGATCCAATTCGGCAAGACGGCCAAAGCGCAACACGTGGACTTTCGTTTGCGAAATTTTTCCCCGGAGATTCGGGGGATGTTTGAGTTGATGAAGCTGCACCGTGTGTTTCTGACCGATGACGACGCTGACGATGGGAGCGCACCATGAACGGCCCGCATCTGTATTTGCCAGCACCAGTGTTTGCTTGGATCCTGGTCGGCGGATGGCTCGCCGGCGGCAGCGGCGGGGCCAGGGCCCAGGAAGATTTGCCGCCGTTGGGCCACAACGAAAAAATTCGACTCGGCTGGACACAGTGGCAATGGTTCCAGGATTACGAACGTCTGATCGATAACTTGCAGGTTGTCGGCACCAACGTGTTCGCCGACTGGTCGCCCAGTCCTGACCGCGGGCGCTACGCCAAGCGACATGGGATGCGATATTACGCCGTAATCGCCTCCGCCAAAATGCGCGGACCGGCCGAATCGCAAAAGGCAAGATTGGCCGTGGACCGATTCGGATTGACGTGCCCGGAACAGTTCGAAGCGTACAAGGCCGGCGGTGGCGATGTGGCCCAGCCTTGGGGCAAATACGGCGAACATACGCCAGCCTACGTCCCCTGCCCGCTGGAACCCGGTCCTTGGCAAGCCACCATGTTTGATTTGGCGCTGCGCGGCGCCACGGAAGGTTGGCTGGACGGCATTTCGCTGGACATGGAACCGTACGGCGCTTATGCGTTTGATCATAACGGCGAGACGTTGTGTTATTGCGACGACTGTTTTGCCCAATACGCCGCGGCCAAAAAAATCAAACCGTCCTTGGAACGCCCACAACGCCACGGTTGGCTACACGACAAAAATTTGCTGGACGACTACCTGCGCTTCACCCGCCAGCGACAAATCGACATGTTTCGACAATTGGCCGAACCGGTGTGGAAAATCCGACCCGCGTTCGGATTTGGCATGTATCCGGATTTCAGCGTCGAAGATTTGCGGGCGGACTGGAAACTGCAAGGTATTGCGCTGGGATTGCATCGCCCCCGCTCGCCGTTTCTGGTCGTGAATTCGACTCCGTATTGGGAAGATTTCAAACGGCCCTGGTGGGAAATCCCGCACGAATCTTATCGCAAACTGGGATTCAAACATGTGCTGGGCAGCTGGGACATGATGATGGGCGGCTACCCGTTTTACGTAGTCGACAATGTTCAAACCAACTATGAATTCGCCATGGCCAGCGATGGTTATTGGCGGTGGGGGGAACGGGAGTTTCTGCCGCAGGATTGGCGGTCGTTCGCGGCCGTTAACCGGCGGCTCCGACAGGTCGAGTCTCGACTAGGCGACTTCATTTTGCGCGGCGAAGTCGAATCCCATTTCGTCACGCTAGTCGAAGAAACCGGAAACCCCTGGATCGAGCGAATGCTTCTGACGCGCACCTTCAAACAGGGCCACCGGTATTTGACCCGCGTCAACAACGGCCACGCAGACTGGCCCGCCAAAATAAGATTGCGATTCCCCCGACCGCCCATGGATGGCGCCTGGGAGCTCACCGATCCGCTGCACGACGTGGGATTTGCCACAGTTGGCGGCGCAACCAGCTGGACGGCCACCGATCTTCGCGCTGGGCTGGTCGTAACCATCGAGCCGCGTGGCGAACTGTTTGTGCTGCTGCAACCAGCGACAAACCGACAACACCGCGACGCAACGATGAGCGTGCGGTCGCTTGAGATCCCCGTTCATCGTCTGCCGCCCGAGAACATCTCGCCGTTAACGATCAGCGCGCCGGCCGCCCATGCCGACTGGATCGCATACACACGGTCGGCCAGCGGAGGATACAACGGTGCCACCGCCGGACAGGGCTTGGTGACTGCCTTGAAAATCGTTGACGCAACCAGCGGCCAATCGGTCGCCGGATTTCAATTGCAAGGCGACTGCCGGCAGCCCGTATTCTCCGCGGATGGATCCAAACTGGCATTTTCCACTTGGGTCAACGGCAAGGGACAGATTTACGTCATCGATATGGCCAAAGGGCAAGTCCGAAACGTTAGCAACAACGAATTTCGAGAGCACTCACCCGCGTTCGCCCCCGATGGCGGGCAATTGGCGTTTGTGTCTGACCAGCAAGGTGATTGGGACCTGTATACGATGCAGGTCGATGGCTCGCGGCGCAAACGGTTGACCGACGCGCCGGGCGTGGATCGATCTCCCAATTGGTCGCCCGGCGGCCAGCAAATCGCCTTCATTTCTAATCGCAACGGTGATTTTGATGTATTTGTAATGGACTATGACGGCCGCCATCAACGGGCACTGGTTCGCCGAGATGGCCACGAATACCAGCCCGTGTGGTCACCCGATGGCCGCCGGATCGCCTGCACCACGCAGTACCGATGGAACCGCTGCATTCAGATTTGTCGGGCCGACGGCAGCGACCGGCACTTTATCGGGCTGGGACCATTCACCGATCTGTGGTCGATCGGTTTTTCTCCCGATGGTCAAACGATGGCCGCGGCGTACACCAAGTTTGGTGAAGCGGGCCTGACGTTGATCGACTGCCAGGCCAGGGTCATGTCGGGGCAACAGGACTGGGAAGGTGAAAAGATCAAAAAATTGCAGACCTTTGAGCCGATCAAACCGCATCCCAACGGCTGGTACACCAGCGGCACGGCTCAGCCGCGATGGGTCGTCAAGACGATTGGTGACGTCAAATTTTCACCCGATGGCAAACACTTGGTCTATTCGGTGGATGCCACCGATGATGGTTCCTTCCAGCTGTTTTCGCTGCCGCTGGACGGTGATTTAGCGACCCCGATTTCCGGAACGCAGTCTGCCTGGCCTTCCGCGATCAGCTGGACGCGCCGCAACGCAGACGATCCGGGTCAGCAGTAACGGATGTTGACGCGGTGTTTGGCCGGTCGCCTCACTTGAACATGCGTGATCGTGGCGGCAGATGTTCGGTGGGCGATCGTGCCACGTCCACGTATAACTCGATCAAATCTCGTTCGTGATCGCGAACCCACACGGCGCTGTTGATCTTGGCGGCGTACAGGGTGGAATAGGGCAAACGGTTCAACTCGCGGACGATTTTACGGGGCAGCAACCCCACGACACCTTCATTTTCACGATCATCTTGGCGATCCCGCCAATGACCGATGATTGCCATCTGCTCGATTTCACCGGTCCGCTCAACGGTGACGCGTCGAAGGTAACCTCGCAAAAGATGCTGTCGCTGGGTAATGTTGCCCGGCTCGTTGTGCGGGTTCAACTCTACTTCGGTATGTTCGTATAAGACGTCGGTGAAACCCTCCGGCCATGGTTGTTGAAAATGTAACACGCCGTCTTCGGTCGTGGTGACTTGATCCAAGCGCGGATCGTCGGCGTACGCAATGTGCGGCGCTTGCAGCCGGTCGCGACTGACGAACTCATCAATGATCAACTGCAGTTGGTCGCCTTCGGCAACGGACATCTTGTCTTGCAACCGCAGCAAGCGGCGACAATTCGGACACGTCTGAACCAGACGCGTAGGGATACGCTTGAAGCGCAAAAGAGAATTGCATCCTGGACACGCAAAGCGGATGCCGGATGCCCGTGGTTCTGATCCGGACATGATTCGTCCCCACCGATTGCCCAGTCGGTGTGGGCGCCCCAGCGATTGTCGTCGAGGGCGCCTGGCATCGAGGGCGCCGTTAATTATTCAATTATCATAAACCAACTGGAGCCAATCAATCGCATAAAACCGCGTACATCAATCGAGATTTAGCAAAACTTTACGGTGCGTTGGTGAGGCCGCTGCCACAAATGCCTGTTCCGCTTGCTCGATCGGATACCGGGCCGTAATCAACGATGTGACTTCGATTCGCCCCGCCGCCAGTGCCTCCAGTGCCACATCAAACGGACCACAACGGCTGCCCACGACTGTGATTTCGTCGATGACCAGTGCCGCCAAGGCTGGACCGGTGTCCGCAGCAATCGTCGTCTTGAGCACCAGGGTCCCGCGCGGTTGCAGGTATCGCAGCGCCGTCTGTATTCCAGAATTTGAGGCACTGCAATCGACTGCCAACGTGAATGTACGCGACGGCGCCTGATCGGAAACCAGTTGGGTGTCGGCGCCGAGTTGCTGAAACGCCTGCAGTTTATGGGCATGCTTGCCAACCACCGTGACGCCACATCCGGCGTCGCGCAGGACCTGGGCAATCAGATAACCGAGCCGACCATCCCCGACGACGACGGCTCGCTCGTGCCGCGACAAATCAACTTGCTGCGAAATTTGAAAAGCGGCTGCCACCGGCTCGGTGAACACAGCAACTTCATCGGGCAACGAATCCGGCACCGGGTGCAAGTTGTTTTCGGGGACGTAAACCCGATCGGCGAACGCGCCATCGTGGTTAAGAATACCGATGACGGTTCGGTGAGGGCAGTGATTGGCCCAGCCCGAACGACACGCCGGGCATTGACGGCACGAGCAGTTAATTTCACCGACGACGCGTCGACCGGCAAACTGCCCCGCTTCTGCTACGCCGACAAATTCATGGCCCAACACTCCGCGAAATCCCATGTAGCCGCGCGCCAGCTGCAAATCGGTCTGGCAAATGCCTGCCATGATGACGCCAACCGGCACTTCCTGCTCAACAACCGTGCCGGTGTAGTCCGACTGGAATTGCACGCCCTGTTCGTCCACGATTACCGCGCGCACGCCAACCAACCCTTAAGCTAAGCGCCGATGCTCGACGCGCGACGTGTCTCGCCGGCCAACATCGCCTGGCCCAGGTCTTCGATTAAATCTTCAGCATCTTCGATGCCCACGGACAAGCGAACCAACTGGTCTCCAATCCCCAATCGCCGGCGCTCGGCGTCCGGCATCAGGCGATGAGAGGTGAATACCGGCAAGGTCGCGGTGGATTCGACGCCCCCCAGGCTCATGGCCGGCGTGATCAAGTTCAGTTTGTCGAGAAAATCGCGGCCGGGTACCGATTCGCTCAACTCAAACGACAGCATGCCGCCAAAATCTTCCATCTGCTCGGCGGCGCACCGATGGCCGGGATGGCTGGTCAGCCCGGGATAATAGACCCGCTCAACTTGCGGATGCTCCTCAAGAAATTGGGCGACACGCTTGGCATTGTGATTTTGTTTTTCCACGCGCAATGCCAATGTCTTCAGGCTACGTTCAATCAAGTAACACGTCACCGCGTTCACGCTGCCCCCATAGCGAATCGCTTTGTCACGGATTTGATCGATCAGCGATTGCGATCCCAGGGCCGCACCGAAACACAGATCGCTATGACCGCCCAGATATTTGGTGCCGCTGTGTACGACCAGATCAATGCCTAGATCAATTGGGTTCTGATTGATCGGCGACGCAAATGTGTTGTCGATGATCGTGATGATGCCGCGCTGCTTGGCCTGCCCGGCCAACTGCTGCAAATCGACGATTTGAAGCAACGGATTCGTGGGGGATTCGACTAAAATCAACCGGGTGTTGTGGCGGACCGCGCCGATCAACTCTTCGACTTCAGCGCCGGCAAAATCGTATGGCACACCCAATTCATCCAACTCATGGATGATGAACGAATGCGTGCCACCATATAAGCCGCGCAGCATTACGGCATGATCGCCGGATTTGAGCAGCGCCAGTAAAGTGGTGCTGATGGCCGCCATGCCCGAGCTGAACAGCAAGGCAGACTCGGCGTGTTCCAGCTGCCGAAGCTTTTCGATGATGTGGCTCTGATTGGGTGTATTGAAATACCGCGGATAAAACTGGTCTCCAGCGTCGATGTACTGAAACGCCGTCGACGGATCAATTGGATTGACAACGCCCTGGTTGGTGTTGCGCTGCTGCCCGGCATGAACGCTGGCGGTGTGCTTGCTGATATGATGGGGTTTCATGTTCGGATCACTTTCGCATCACTTTTATGATTGCGCTCTCTGCATTCTAATTGTCGCGCAGACATTATGAAAGGACGACCATGATGAAAGCACGATCGCCATCGCTTTGCCAAAAACCCAACTAAGGGCATCGGCCCACAACCTCCTTGCCTGAACAACAAATGATGTTGGACAAAAAGCTGATCTTCGTTTTTGGATGCCAGCGTTCCGGAACGACGGCCACCATCGATGGATTGAAACAGGTAGACGATCTGCGCGTATTTGATGAGGACAACCAGCTGACGAATCGCTACCACCAGCGTTACGACAAGGGATTAGCGTTGCGATTGAAACCGCTGGAGGAATTGCGGGATGTATTTGCCGAGTGCCAGGAGCGGACGCTGGTCGTCAAACCATTGGTTGAATCGCAAAATGCCAACTCGATACTCGAGTTCTTTGAAACTGCCGTCGGTCTCTGGCTGTTTCGCGATTTTCGAGATGTCGTGTGTTCGATGCTCGAAAAGTGGGGTGACCGCGTCGGCATGACGCCGCTCGAGTCGATCGTCCAGCGTCGCCAGGGGGACTGGCGTTCCGAAAAGGTGGACGATGCAATGCGGGAATTCGTCAAGGCGACGATGGACCGGCTGCCGCTGTCGCCGGCCGACGCGGCGGCCTTGTTCTGGTACTTGCGAAACCTGCATTATTTCCGGCAAGGACTGGATCGGCACCGGCGCGTGCGACTGATCGACTACGCCCAACTCGTGTCCGACCCTCGATTGTTGCCGCAGGTGCTTGGGGAACTGGGCATGGGGATTGACGTGCCGCCAGGCATTTATCACCGAAATAGTGTGGCCAAGGGTCGCGACTTGGCGATCCATCCCATCGTGCGACAATTGTGCGACGGTATGTTTGGCCGGCTGCAACTTGTCGCGGGATTTTAAAGATCTGCACGATTCCGCTTTCCCGTAAACACCTTTTTGGCGAAACTTGAACGGATCATGGACCTGGTGGCCAATGGATTGATTGGATGAACTTTGACGATTTATTTCAGCCGGACATTCAAGTGTACCTGGACAATGCATTTGTCCCGAAACAAATGATTTTGTACGTCCACATCCCCAAGTGCTCGGGGACCTCGACCGTTACGGCGCTGAAAGAATCGTTTCCCAGGAATTGGCACTTTGAATACGCCACCATCGACCAGCAATGGGACCAGTTCATCGAGCGGACGACGAATCAGCGGCAGAAACCGCTGGAGCTGGCCGCTGGACATTTTTGGCATTGGCACCTGGACAGCGTTCGGCATCACCAGGTCCCGTGTCACGGCGTGACGTTTTTGCGACACCCCATTCAGCGGTTGGTATCCGAATACCGTTACATGTGCACACCCGCGCACCCGCCGAGCCAGGAATTCGTCAAACAATTTCCCTCGTTCGAGGCGTTTGTCGAGGGACACGTCCAACCCAATACGATTGCCAGGATGTTATACAACGGTGTCACATCCTTCGACGACTATCTGTCACGTCTAAAACGTGATTTTCGTTTCATTGGCCTGTCGGAGTTTTTCCATCTCGGAATGGCCATTTTGATGAGATCGCTGGACAAACCATACCGGGTCCAGCCGCGCGCCAACGTGACGCTGGACAACGAACAAAATCGCTTTGACGTTTCCCAATGGGCCCATCAGCGCCTGCTGGAATCGCAAAGTCTCGATCTGATGGTTTACGATTACCTGCACGCCAAATATGCGGAAGTGAGCGACCGTTTCATTGGCAAGCTGTACGACGGCAGCTTCAGTCTGTGATTGGGACGCGATGGCGTCGGTACGGCGAACGATCCTGCCACGGTTCGCCATCGAAACCCATTCAATTCTCCCGGCGGCCCGTGATCGTTACGCCGCTTCCAGCAAACTGCCGACGCGCTGGCAGTGCAATGGCAAATCGCGCGGTTGCCGACCCCGGCTGATATCGGCAAAGATGGACTCAAACAACGCCGCGTATTGATCCGCCATGCGTGGGGTCGTTAACTGGTGTTGTTCCAACGTTTCGGCGGCAGCCGCTGACAAACGCTGTCGCAGCGGGACCTCCATGGCCAATCGCTGCAAGTTGTCGGCCATGGCTTTGATATCGCGCAGCGGGCTGGTCAACGCGTTTTGGCCGTGCGTGAGAATCTCATTGATGCCGCTGTCGACCTGCGTCACGACGGGCACACAACCGCTGGCCAACGCCTCCAGCAGCGAGATCGGCAACCCTTCGAAATCCGACAACAGGCAAAACGCGTGATGGCCGGCCAGCTCCTGGTAAATCTGATCAATGCCTAGCCGCCCCAGCAGTCGCGCAGCGCCGCGCTTGATGAACGGTTCGGCTCGCTGTTGAAACTCCTTCTCGTCCGCTCCGCTGCCGATGAACGTCATCGTGAACGAAATGCCGCGACGGTCAAGCACTTCCATTAATCTCACAAAATCAAGAATTCGCTTTTGGTGTTGTTCCAGCCGCCCGGTGTAAATGATCCGCAGTTTGTCCAACGAATCTTGTCGGTTGACGCGGTTGGCGAGACGCGGCGGGGGGGTAATTCCGCAGCGAATCACCTCAGTTTTGTCGGCGAACGCCGGGTTCAGTTCGAGCAACCGCGAGCGAATCACTTCGCTGACGGCCACGATCCGATCCCAGTAATGTCCCATACGGTAACCGTGCAAGTAATGCTCGGAGTCATCACTGTGCAGGACGCCGACCATGCGCACGTTGGCAGGCAAATCGTGGGCAATGGCCGATGAACTGTAATCGCAGTTGGGCACGACGATCGCCGGCGCCATCGATTTCAGAAAATCCACTAACCGCTGATTCTTTTTGGTATTGTCAACCCAATTGGATAACAGGAATTGATGAGGTATGTCCGGCAATAAATCCAGCGGCAGGGTTTTGGAATCGCTGGATGTGAACAGGACCCGTGCGTCGAAACCCCGATGGTTCAGTTCGCGGCCGAGGTTTTCGGCAAACGTGTTCACACCGCTCACGCTCCAGCAGGGCGCTAAAAAGAAAACACGCTTGGCCTGATCGTTCGACTTCATGCGTACGCGTTGAAAATGCGGCTGCAATGGTTCGTTATCGAGCAGGTCACATTCCGGTTGTTGCATGTCATCCACCAATGCGTGCATCAGCGAGGCAACGTAATGGTCAAACTTCATGTGCTCCGCGACATATTCGCGATTCCGCCGGCCTGCCACCGCGCGCTTTTGGGAATCGCCAGCCAACTTGATGATTTCTTCGCATGCCGAACAGATATCTGAAAACGGAATAATCACGCCGCCTTCGTCCGATACCAGATCGACGCACCCACTGCCCTGGTCAAATAACGCGATGGGTTTACCGCGCGCCATCGCTTCGTTCACCACGCAAGGAAACGGATCGACTCGCGACGACAGGTAGAAAATGTCAGCGGCGTCAAAAAAGTCTTTGACCTCTCGCTGCTGGCCAAAAAACACGACGCGGTCAGCGATCCCGGCGGTCGCCACGTCCATCTCGGCCCAAAAGCTGTTGGAGACGTTGTTTTTGACTTCGAGGTTCCCCACCCAACCGAAATAGATCCGCCGCGTGGCATCTCGTTTGATCACGGAAATCGCCGTGGCGATAAACAGGTCCAACCCCTTGCGACTGTCACCGGTGCCGCAACCCAACACCAGCACCGCGTCATCGGGAATCCCGTGCTCGGCGCGAATTTTTTTGGCCGCTTCCGGTTGAGCCGGCTCCAGCATCTCTTCGCGGAGCAATCCCTGCGGCAGCACCACCGATTGCTGCTCGTTCACGCCGGTACCATCGATGCCTGCCTGGTAGACATACGTTGACGGAAAAATGACTCGCTGGCAATATTTGCCCACGTCGTAAAACGGTTTGCTTTCGAACTTGCCATAGCAGCGGGCGTTTTCGTGAATCAGCGCGTGGATGGGAACGTTGAGTTCGGACAAGGGCTTGATCACATGACGCGATTCAGCGGAATTGACGAGCGCGCCCACCACGTTCAACATGCCCACCGAGCGCACAAAGCAATTCATAGCCGACGAAAAATGCTCGCCGTGTCGGTACGGTGCCGTGCCCTGCAGCGAAAACGTGGGGCCCAACATCTCAAATTGCGATACGATTTCGCCGTCGTTGCACAACAAATTCACAATGTTCACGTCATAGTCGCGTCGCAGCGTTTCGGCGATCTTGAATATGATCAGTGGTGCGCCGGTCAACGACGCTTCGTGCGTAACACAAATTATGGTCGGCTTTGCCCGGTCAACCTGCAGCAAATGAACAATGAAATCAAGTTCCGGATCAAGTAATTCCCGTAACGACTCGACCTCGTTAGGGTCGCGAAACCGAATCAAGTCGATGTGATTCAAATCGATGAAGGAATGCCGGGCCTCCGTCAATCCATACCGCACGTAATGGTACAGCGGGTTCATCTTGCAGGTTTGGATGTCGGGATACGTATCCAGGTAAGCGGCCGAATCAAAAAACGGGGACGGCGACAAACGGTTGACGATGTTATATCGCAGGAAGTGTTCCAGCAGCGATATTTCATCCGGCAGCTGGCTGAGTTGCGATGCGTAGAACGCACCGTCAAACAACGGGTGCGTATTGGCCAGCGGATCCGCATCCTTCAAATAGTGCAGCAGCGGATTGACTTCATCCTGTCCGGCCAGATAGTTTTTGCGGTAATAGCGGGTACTGAACAACGGGTTGGGATCGCGGTCTTCACGAAACCCGTAATCACAATAATGGCCCCACGGATCGGGGTGCAGCTGAATGTCGTCGTACGTGGCGCGGTAGTATTCCGCATCGAAAATTTCAGTCACCAACGGCGCTGGGGCGGCTCGCTTCTTTTTGCGGCGGAGTCGAATCTTCATCACACCTGCTCACTGAGATTCTGCGGGTTAAGGCGTGTGATCGGCAAAGAATCCGATCAAATGGTTGACCGTGGGTCACGGGGCACCATTTAGGGCGGACATCTCTTATCAGATTGATAGCGACCCAACAACATCATTCGCTCCGATACGCGTGACAGCTGCTGGTATCTGACAGCACTGCTAACGCGGCAACAGCCCAGAGGTGGGAAGCGCGATCGAACGCGCGTCACCGGATACCGTTAGATGTGAATGCGCCTTTAACAGCAAAATGCCAATTCCGGCCGCGCCCTGCATCAACCCAGTTTGAGCTTGCAGGAAATCGGGACGGACCCGGTGCTCGGCGTGCGTCCAGTACATTCCGGTTTTGCCGTTGTCCAACTTGACAGTCGTCGCCCGCGCGGCCAGATCTTGCAACAACGACTCTGCCAGCATTTTGGCGCCGCGATCACCCGTTTCCCGATATCGATCGATCATGAACGATGCGACGCCCGCGTTCCCGCAGCACACTCCCACATTGTTCCAGAATCCCTCCGGGCGCTGCTGGGGAATACCGCATTCCATCAATTTCTGGACCAATAAATCGCCCAGCTGCTTCCACCGTCGGTTGCCAGTCTGTTCGGCCAGTCGATTCAAAAACAACCCGGTTCCAGCTGGACCATGACACCAGCCCAGGTAAAACAGCGGTCCATCTTCAGGAAAGTGGTGAGGTATGAAACCGCGATGGTTGGCGCGCGTGGCCAGTGATTCGAGGTATTGTCCGCCCTGCACGGCGGCGCGCAAGAACCGATCGTCGTAGTCGAAATCACTATGGACTTGGGATTTTCGCCGGCAGTACTCATGCAGCGCTGCCAGAAAGTCGCAAATGCCGGCCGTGCCGTGAGAGTAATTGGGCATCTCGCGGGGAAATGTGGGGGACATCTGCCACCGCAAGCCCCGGGCATCGCCCTCACCAACTGGAACCGCTGCGTGCAACAAACCGTCTCCGGCCGCTATGGCCAACTCCAAGGCCTTTGCATCCTGAAAACGTTGGAAACGATGTAACAAGTAAAAACCAATCCCCGCCGAGCCTCCGATGACGTCCGTCACGTCGTTCCACTCGACTCCGTTGACTTGGGCTGGGCCTCGTGGTTTGGCGGTACGAACGATGTGGTCGAAACAACGTTGGCTGGCTTGGGCCAGCCACTGTTGCTTGGAATCTTCGTAAACTTCGCCGAGCACAAATCCGATTCCCGAAACTCCAGTCCAAAACGCCGCGTCCTGCGGCTCGCCAAGCTGGAG
>JBFILF010000058.1:0-15902 GCA_041599835.1 Pirellulaceae bacterium | reverse complement strand
GGGCCGGCTCGCTAACTCACTTATCCGCTTGGGCTCGCGTGTAGACAATCTCCATTACCTTCATCATTTTGTCCTCACCCGGCATCGCCATGTACATTGACATCGTTCGCTTGTCTTTGCCTTCATAGATCACGACGTTTTTTCCTTTTGACGGGTTGCCGTCCATGCCCATTCCGGACGTCTCATACGTCATCGTCTTGGAATCCGCGTCATAGCTGCCGACCATTTTTGTTATGCTGGGACTCAACGAATCGATCCACGTCCCAATGTATTTTTTCTTGTTAGCGTCGTAGCCAAACTGCCCCTGGCCCGTGAACGACATGCCGCCAAAATCCCCGCTGAAGTCGCTGACGATCCAGAAATCGCCGATCATTCGGTTTGATTCCTTGCCAGTCGATTTAACCGGTTGGTCATATGGCCCAGCCGGTCCCACAAACATCGTGACCGCGGCGTCCCACTCACCCTGTTCCAGCCTCAAAATTTTGTGTTCATCTGATGCGGTTGGTAATTGGGCCATCACGGTGCTGACGGGGAGCACGAATACCAAACCAACGATCAATGTCCAAAGTCGCATGAGTTTCCCTTTCCGGCGTACGTTAATGTGATATTGCTGGTGACCGCAGTGCCCGGTGACTGTAACCACCAAAAGCCGAATTGCCATATAGACCGTGAAAACTTGTGAATGTTTATGTTTTTCGTGCCGCCTCAACAACGATACCGCGCAAGTCAGCATACGCGTTACTTGCCGGCCAGGTAATCCTTGAGATTCCCCTGGATGAAATATTTCCAGCCTGCCTCGCAGCTTTCCGGCGCGAATTCTGGAATATCCTGTGGGAACGTCTCGAGCCCTTCATTGGTAACCCGCAGCCGGGAACCTTGACCATCGTCGAACACCTCGAAGGTCACCGTGCCGGCACCGGGGTAATCGGGATACCGCCAGTCGTAGACGATTTTCTGATTGGGAACCGCCTCGGTAATTTTCCACATATGTAAAAACTGACGCTCGCCGGCATCCACGTTGAACTGGGTTTCAAATCCGGACTCCGCTTTAAACTCTGGAATGTTGTCGAAAAACCATTGCACCATTTGATCGCGCTCGGAAATAGCCTTCCAAAGATCCTCTTTCGAAACGTTAAAGGCTTGTTCGACGACAATCGGTTTTTGGGTTTCTGGCATGACAATGACCTGTGTTTAGCAAATGATGTTGACGTCAGCGACACGATGGAATGGCCATCATTTTAAAGGAGTCTCCCGGCGATTTCAGCAAGTTATTGGGGAGAATTAGTGGACCAGGCTCTGGCGAAATTCTTGGATCTGGCTGCGAAATGTCACCGGTACCAGTAGCGCGCACATCGTTGGCCATCGGCAAACGGCAACTGGGATCAAACAAAACAATGTTGCCAGCTCAGGCTGATTACGCGGCAATTGCGGCCCCAAAGCAACTTGTTCTGCTATCTCAAAAACACGTTTATAATGAAAGGATGTTTTGAATCCGGTCAATTTCCGGGTCAATTCGTCTGCCTTATTCTTTTTGTTCCAGGAGGATCGACTATGTCATCCGCCCTGTGTTTCAAATGTGGCGCCAAAAAGACGGATGCCACGAAGCTGTGTAATCAATGCATGTCGGCGCCGCGAAGCTTCGACGATCTGGTGCTGTCGTATTGTCTGTCTTCGGAATGTGTCAAACCAGAGACGTTAACGAA
Organism: Pirellulaceae bacterium; assembly: GCA_041599835.1. GTDB lineage: Bacteria > Planctomycetota > Planctomycetia > Pirellulales > Pirellulaceae > CAJQPP01. Next base: position 14,199 of record JBFILF010000058.1, on the reverse strand, counting down.
GTGCCGCGAGTATCTTATTCAAAAAAAACGCCCTCCTAAATTTCGCCAACCGATCATTGACGCGGCCACACTTTTGGCGGAGCAACACGGGGATGCCGGTGATCAAGCGATCGATTTTCCGTCAACCATCTTTGAAATTCCCGAATTGAGCAAGGATGAGCCGCCGGATACGCGAAAAACGGTTGCTGTGCAAGTCATCGGTCGCCGCCAAGGACATGCCGACGATGAACCCCCCACCGGGCTGGCATCCAGACAAAAGACTTACCATTCTGAAACATGGATCGTTGGCAAGGATATTCCCGAGGAACAGGTAAACGAGCACCTCGATGGCAACCAGATTTTTGTCTGGTATCGATGGATCCAAGATCGCTGGTGTTGGAATTGTATTTCCCGAGGAAAATTCGCCCAGCTCAAAGCGGTGGAGGACGGCAATCCGTTCTAATCGATGGTTGGCCGATTAGCAAACGGGAAAGCCACGGACGATCCTTGGGACGGGCGCGTCGTTCCTTCCGTGCGCCGTGATATCTTACCGCGGTTATTTTTGGCCCGTTGAACGCGCGTCAGTCGTAGCCAAACCGGTGCAAAAATTCGGCGAAGCGAGAATTTAGTACTTTAATCGTGGCGGGTTTCAATTTATCGCGGTGGTCGCCTGGAATGACGCGCCGTTTGTGCGTGAACGACTCGTTTGACACGCGGAAATCTCCGGCAAACCTGCGATATAGCCGGCGCCGATTCCAGGCCTCCCGGCGAAGTTGAAACGGCGGCAACGCCAAACGCAGCCAGCTGTCGAAATGCTCAACCAAGTCTTCATATCGAACCAACATTCGTGTCTCGTTTGGTGCCGGGCGCGTTGATCGCGATGCGATCGACAGTCCACTTTCCAACAACGGCGCAAGCTTCGTTTCCAGTGGAGCGGCGCTAAAATTGGTTTGTTCCAGCACGTACTGGTCCACCGTCATGGCCTGGATTTCTGTTTGCCGCGTCTGCAACGGGCCGTCGGTGGGGTGAATCCAACCAAACGAAAAATACTCACTTACCAACATGTCACGGGGATCACGGACGTGAAAAATACGCGTGATATGTTGCATGTTTGGATATTCAGCAGGCGCGACGTCAAAACTGCGCACCGGACAGCAACAGAAATCTTCGTCAATTGATGCTCCTAATTGGTCGTGATTCGGTGGTTCCAGGTTTGGCGAGAAATACCGGTAGCGGCCTTGTTCGGCGACCCGTTTGAAGAACTCAAACAGAAACATCGTGGCGCTCTTGTGGAGCGCATGGACGAAAATCCCTCGCGGTCGCGTTGCCTTGTCAATATCGGGATAGTGCCGAACAGCCAGTTTCATGAGTTTATTGCTAGAGGCCAAAGCCGTTTTGACTGGGTTTATAGCGGCCAACCAGTGAATGGCCCAACACCAAATTGCACAGCCAAATGTGCTGCGTCGCCGCGCACGATTGCCGGCGAACCGCAAGAGAAACCAAAATGGGCCCCGGTGGCTTCTAAATCAGTCGATCAAGCGGCTCGCCTGGACGCCGAATTTTCGCCGTGCAACCGCAGATGGGCTCGCGTCTTGGCGCGAAGCTTTTTGCGGAGACCAAACCGATGCATCCGGTCCATCCATCCCGGGGCGATGCGACGGGACAGATAGGCCAGATGCGCCAATGGTGAAACCAGCACTAGCCGTTGGTCACGGTAGATCGCGCGAATCGCTTTTCGTGAAACGTGTTCGGCCGTTGTGCACGCCCAGCGCGGCGGCATCCGCCGCTCGCTTCCTGTTTGCGGATCCACCATGGAGTTGAGCAACCCCGTCCGCACAAAACCGGGACAAAGGGTGGTTACACCAATTCCCAGCCGTGCATACTCCATTCGCAAAGCTTCACTAAAACCTACCAATCCAAATTTGCTGGTGTGGTACGCCAGGCAGCGATTGGTCACGAACAAACCGTACATACTGCTAACATTTAACACGTGAGCTTCCGGCCGCCCCAGTAACACCGGCAACAATCGCATCGTGAATTGAAGCGGGGCATGCAAGTTTACCGCCAACAATTTATTTAATTGGTCGCGCGTCATGTCGGTCGTCGGGCCGTAATAACAAACGCCGGCGTTGTTAACCAGCACGTCCAAGGTATGCCACCGTTCGAGCAACTCGTCCAACGCGGCATCGTTCGCCTCAGGTCGACTCACATCACACGCGCGACCGATCACTTGTACGCCGCGTTCTGAGACCAACCGAACCGTCTCGACCAGGCTGACATCGTCGACATCGAGTAAGAAAAGATGACCGCCTTGTTCAGCCAGCCGCAAGGCGATCTGACGGCCAATCCCGGAACCAGCCCCGGTAACTAAGCACTTTTTGTTTCGCAATGTCCGCATGCTCGGTTGTTTAGTCGACCATTGGCAGCAATGTCAAGACCGTAATGAGTGCTGAGTAACGGTAGATGTGTGCACAGAATGCAGACAAGGATTGCCCAATTGAGATGTTGGTTGATTTTAGGAAATCGCGGTTCTTGTTCGCACAGTTGCGATTGGCAGCAACCTGGGCGCCAGACCAGGTGGCGAGACAGGGCGAATTGAGTTTTTAGCGCAAGAAGACGGCGATCACCAGCTATGATGATATCCGTTTTGTTTAACCATCGGATCCATATTTCCTTCAATGCGTTCGATTCATGCCTACGTTTACATGTCCCAAATGCAGCAAACGGCGCCCATTCGATGAAACGCTGCGCGGAAAGAAAATTCGTTGTCGCTGTGGCCATGTTTTCAGGCTGGGCAAAAAAATTCCAAAAGCGCCCATCGTTGGTGAGCCAGTTCCCGAGTTGCTTCCCGTTGAACTGCCAACCGCGGATAGCTTTCCCCAAGCACATTCTTACACGGCACCTCCTCCGCCGCCGGATGTGAGCATCCAATCCGTGTCCGGAAAAACTGTCGCGCATAAAACAGGCGCCCTGTTCACCAAACAGACTATGTTGCGACTCATGCTGGCCATGACCTCGGGAACGCTGGCCATTTTGTTTGCGTTCTTGGCCATCTCGGCAACATCGGACTTGGTGCTGCCCATGTTTGAACAGCAGGCGCAGATGAGGCGCGCCATGTCTCAAGAGATGCCGGTCAATGCCATGCCTCGTTTCATTGGTGTGAGGGTTTTTAGCATCCTGGCCTTTATCATCGCTGTGTTGTATGGCCTCGGTGGCCTCGGTCAATGGGTGATTGGGTGGTGGCAGTGTATTCAACGAGATTTGCGACATTTTGCATGGGTCGATGTCGCCGTGGCGGCCCTCAGCGTGATTTGTCTCGTGGCGCTAATCGCTGCGTTCGTTTACGCTAACTACCAGGTCTTTGAAATGTCGAGGATGCAGAACAATGCTTTGCAGATGCAACGGCGACAGTTGTCTTCAGGAGCGTTTGACAGCAATCCGCAATTCAAGCGTCAAATTGAATCCCAGCTGCGCGAAGTCGACAATACGTTTGGCACAATTCGCTGGTTCCTGTTTCGCCAGGTACTGGTGCATGCGCTCATTCCGGCCGTCGTGATGGCTCTGTCGCTGATTCGAGTTTTGCGAAATTGATACGAGCCTGCGTGGCTGTTAAGGCGCTCGGAAATCCGCGGAGGCCTCCATGCCGGACTTCGCTGTCTGGTTCCCACGTCTGCCGTGGCCACCGCCGCATGGGGAGCAGCGCTTTCGGTTATTCCCGCACTTGACCGGCGGCCACATCTATCGTAATATTGCAATTAACCAATAATGACGATTCGCGAGGTTCTCATGGGCGTCACCAAAACTGATGTGTTTCAAACGCGGCACAACGAAATCGCCGCGTTCGCCAAAGCCATCGGACACCCGGCCCGCGTCGCCATCCTGGAACATCTGGCCCAAACCAACCAGTGCATTACCGGCGACCTGGTCGACGTTTTGCCGCTGGCCCAAGCTACCGTTTCCCAGCACCTGACGGAACTAAAAAAAGCCGGCTTGATTCGCGGCAATGTCTCCGGAACCAGCGTCTGTTATTGCCTGGACAAGCAACAATGGGCCCGTTGCATCCGCACACTTGACCGACTGTTCAACAAAATTAAATCCAAAACCAAATGCTGCTGATAACGTAGCCGTAGAGGCTTAGGAGAAAACAATTCGACGCCGAGGTCGCGAGACTGCGGACAAATGAAATCGTGGAAGCAGGGCCATGACGGGCCCTAAGCTGATTCGCGCAATGCGGGAAAGGGAACCATGAACCATTCAGAACAAATCAAACAAACTGTCAAAGACAAATACAACCAACTGGCCAAGACGAAACAAGGTTGCTGTGGGACCGCTGACTGCAGCTTTGTGGGCGAATCGTACAAGTCTCTGGATGGCTACCTGGCCGACGCGGACCTTGGACTGGGCTGTGGGCTACCAACCAAATTTGCCGGGATCGAACCGGGCGATACCGTCGTCGACCTGGGCAGCGGCGCCGGAAACGACTGTTTCATCGCGCTCCGCGAAACGGGCCGCGACGGTCGCGTGATCGGAATCGATATGGCCGAATCGATGCTGGAGCGTGCCAGAGAAAACGCGGCAAATATCGGTGCCACCAACGTGGAGTTTCGCCTGGGTGACATCGAAAGTATTCCGGTCGAAGACAATTCGGTGGACGTGGTAGTCAGCAATTGCGTGTTGAACCTGGTTCCGGACAAAGCGAAAGCCTATGCGGAAACCTTTCGAATTCTCAAACCGGGTGCCCACTTTTCGATTTCCGATGTGGTAATTAGTGGCGATCTGCCCGCCGCGCTGCGGCAGGCAGCCGAACTGTATGTCGGTTGCGTGGCTGGCGCCATGAAGGAAGAAGAGTACTTGCTGACCATAAAGGCAGCGGGGTTCGAGGAGGTAAAAATTCAACAACGACGCGAAATCACGTTGTCTGACGACTTGCTCGACCAGTATCTCGATCCCCGCTCCAAGTCCATTTTTCAACATGCCAATGTGGGCATCTACAGCATCACCGTGTTCGGCCGCAAACCAGCCGAGTCGATTTGATATTCCGGCTGCCGGATTGTTTTTCACAGGAGGTCGCAGCGAAAACGGAGAACAATCCAATTCCGTTTCCTTCGTGTTCTCCTGTTCGATCAATCTTTCTAGATTTTTCTGAAAGAGGGTCGCGTTCGCCAACATGTATGAACCGTCACACATGGACACGTTTACGTTGGAGAAAGATCATGAAATTCGGTCCCCAATCGGCATCGGTTTTGGCAATCATTTTTCTAGGCACGTTGTCTGGTTGCTCTCAGCCAACCCGAGGGCCGCAGTCCAATCTTGAGCCAGCTGAAAAAGAGCAGGCGAGCGCAAACGCGGCCCAGCCAGCCGAAATGCAAGGTGCGGCCAAACTCACGACGGACCAAAACAAAGCCGATCAAAACGCTGCCGTCCCATCCGCCAGCGCCGAGCCGATCAATGCAGCGGAGTTTCCCATGCCGGAGGGCGCGGAAAAACCAATGTACACGGCTGATACCAACTCAATCCTGTTTCATCAGGAGGGAACCGTTGAGGACCAGGTAAAGTATTACACCGACGCCTTGCAAAAACTGGGTTGGACCAAGCAGGACAGCTCGGAGATTGCCGATGGAGTTGCCTTTTTGGATTTCAACAAGGGCTCATATTCCATTACGGTAACGATCAATCCGGGAGACGAAGGGCTGATCACGACTATTGCGCAAGGTAATGGGATTAACGTGCCCCAATCGTTGGAGGACGACACATTCGACGTCGAAATGGCGGACGACGAGGACCAAACCGATGACGACAACGGCGGATGTGACAGTGAAAATGATGGCTGATTGGCACGTCATCATTTTCGTTGGTTGGCATCGGGCAGTGCCTCACCTTCGATCCACGGTGCACCAGCATCGATCAAATCGTTGACCAGCGCCGAGACTTTTTCCTGGGCGGCAACCAGGTCCTCGCGCAAAGTTCCAATTTCCTGATTGGCGATTTCCAGCATCCGGCGATGCGTGGCCGTCGGACCATAGGTCGAGCGGTCCACGCCGCGACTGACGGCGAACAACCGGTCCTGAATAATCGGCGGGAACTTCTCGCCGGCCTCCTGTTTCGATCGGTGGCCGTTCAGCCGATTATCCAATTGCATCATTTCCGAGCGAAGCTGTTGCAGTCGATCGTCAAATTGCCCAAGAGCAGCTGGCGCGTTGGCGATAACCACTTGCATGCGTTCCATCTTTGTCAGTCCTCGGGCTAGGGCAACTTGCATGGCCGAATGAGTTCGTACGGCTGTTTCGTAGGCACGCCAAAACGCGGCCACTTCGGATGGAGATGCACCGTCGAGCGCACCGCGCCGCAACCGCACCACTTCAAAGGACTGGGGTCCCGCCAGTTGTTTAATGACTCCATTGACCTGACTAGACAACGTCACGGAATAAGTGCCGGTTGCGGCCAGCAATCCTTGCGGCGGGCTTTCGAACAGACCGGGCGGACTGGGGACCAATTCCACGGCGTTCGGAGTGGGGTGTCGCAAATCCCAGGCGACGCGATGGAATCCGCTGGTGATTGGACCGGCAACACGTCGCACTACATTTCCCTCGCTGTCGCTCACCGTCAACCATATTTTTGGAGCGGATTCCTGGCGCTCGGCCTCCGCGGCCTCCCAACCGGGAAATGGAACGGCCAAATTCTCCTTTATGCGGTCTTGCTCGCTGGCTTGTCGCGTTTCCGCCAGCGACTGCAATTCATCTTTCAAAAAGTATGTGAACACGGCGCCAAACGGTGGATTGGGTGCCGTGAAATGCGACGCGCCCTGATCGCCTTTGCCGCCCTCAAAGCCCAATATCGGCCGCGGAAAATACCACCAAGCTTTGCGGACTGGAAACAGTGCAGCGGGTTGGTTCCAAGTGTCCTCGGAGATTTCACGCAGTGGGCTGATGTCGTCCAGCACGTAAAAGCCCCGCCCAAACGAGGCGCCCACCAAATCGTTTTCCCGGCGGTGGATGGCAAGATCGCGAAACGAAATGGTCGGGACACCGGCCGACAATTTGTGCCAATGCCCTCCGCCGTCCGTCGTGGCATAAATCCCGAATTCCGTGCCACAGAACAATAAGTTGGATGTAACATGGTCCTGGACTAAACGCCAAACCAGCGTGCGGGCCGGCAGGTTGCCAGTGATCGATTGCCAACTGCGACCTCGGTCTGTGCTTTTCAGCAAGTATGGATTGAGATCACCATACTTGTGGTTGTCCAGAGCGACATAAACGGTGTCGGCGTCGAACCAGTCCGCTTTAATGTCGTTGACAAATGCCGTCCCCGGGACGCCTGGCATCGATCCGACCTCAATGCGCCGCCAATTGGCTCCGCCGTCTTCGGTCACCTGAATCAGTCCATCATCCGTGCCGGCATAGATCAAACCCTCCTGCAACGGTGACTCTGCCAGCGACGTGATCGTGTTGTAGGTTGACATCGCCCACAGGTCCCACGGATTATCCCAGCTTTGCGCGCCGCCCATGATCGGCAACTCCAGACGATTCTGGTTTCGGGTCAGGTCGCCGGAAATCGCCGTCCACTGGTCGCCGCGGTTGTCGGACCGCCACACGCGTTGCGAGGCAAAATAGATTCGCGTGGGCTGATGCGGGCTGACCAGGATCGGGGCATCCCAGTTGAAACGTTCGAATTCTTCGCCGGCCTCGGGCTGCGGCTGGATGTCGACGACTTCGCCCGTCGTCAAGTCGATCCGCGACAAAAATCCTTCTTGCCGCTCGGCATACAGGATGTCGGGATTGCCCGGTTCGGTAGCGGGTTGATGGCCGTCCCAATCCAACACCACTCGCCAATCGGAGTTTTGAATGCCGTGCGCGTTATCCGTGCGGGACGGACCGCCCTCGGTGCTGTTGTCCTGGGTTCCACCGTACACATTGTAAAACGGCTCGGCGTCATCGAGGGCAACTTTGTAAAACTGCGTGACCGGCAAGTTGTCGATGAACCGCCAGTTTTGTGCCAGATCAAAACTTTCATAGACGCCTCCGTCACAGCCGACCAGCAGGTAGTCGGGATCATCCTTGCGAAAGGCCATCGCGTGATTGTCGGAGTGCTTATGCTGTTCCGGCATGCGCGTGAAGGTCTTTCCGCCGTCCTCGGAAACTTGCATTCGCACGTCCGCCAGGTAAATCCGATCGAACTGGTGAGGAGACGCGTACAGTTCCTGGTAGTAATGCGGACCGGTTCCGCCGGAAACCGCGTCCGACATTTTTTGCCAGGTCGATCCGCGATCCGCCGAGCGATAGACGCCGCCCCGGCGACGGTCCAGCTCGATGGCCGCGTACAGCACATCCGGTTGCTGGGGCGAAATGGCCAGCCCGATCTTGCCCATGTTGGATTCGGGCAAGCCACTCGAGAGTCGTTCCCACGTTTCGCCGCCGTCATGGCTGCGGTGCAAACCGCTACCCGGGCCGCCTCCCATATACGCAGCTACCGTACGATGGCGTTGCCAGGTGGCGGCGTACAGACGATCCGGATTCCGCGGATCGACGGCAAGGTCAGTCACGCCCACCCACTGGTCGTCGCCGAGCGTTTGATGCCAGGTCCGCCCACCATCGGTTGATTTGTATAATCCGCGCTGACCGCCGGCGTTCCACAATGGCCCCTGTGCCGCGACCCAGACGGTGTCGGAATCGTTGGGATGGATGATGATTTTGGAAATGTGCTGCGAGTCGACCAATCCCATATTGTGCCAGCTGGTCCCACCATCATCACTGCGATAAACGCCGTCGCCGTAACCGACATGGCGGCCGCCAACATTCTCGCCAGTTCCAACCCACACGACGTGAGGGTTGTTGGGATCGACCGTAACACAGCCGATCGAATACGAAGCTTGATCATCAAAGATGGGTGTCCAGGTCACGCCGGCGTTGGTGGTTTTCCAAACGCCGCCGGAACCCACGGCTACGTACCACAGGTTTTGGTCTTCTGGGTGGATAGCGATATCGGCGATGCGACCTGACATGAATGCTGGGCCGATGCTGCGAAATGCCAGGCCCGAAAACTTGGCATCGGCATCGTCGGAACGATCTGCGTCCTGAGCCCAACTCGGTAAAGTAAATAGAGAGATCAACAAAACAAAAAGCGAAAGCGGCGTCTTCATGATGTATGGCTTGCTGAAAAAGGGTTATCGATGCAGACCTTTTTGCCAATCATAATTCAAGCTGCCGGGCTCGGCATCAACTTTGCCGATGAACACGGCGAAATTGCTTGATGGTCCAGCCCGTCAGTGCCGCCAGTAAATTGTCTGGGGCACGAAATCGCATGTCCTTCATGTTCAAGAGAGATCAGGCCTTGTTGTCTGTTGTGATAATGCGGCCGATCAGTAAAATCAGTGGGTCGCAGCCTTCCCGCCCTTTCTAGGAGAAAGTTATGTTTGAGCGGCTCGCAACCGGTTGGGAATTGGCCAAGCAGTCCGTCCGGGTTCTGCGGATGGACAAGGAACTTTTGGTATTTCCGCTGCTCAGCGGGATCGCCTGTATGCTGGTGTTGGCAAGTTTTGCCATACCGTTATTTCTGTCGGGTGCGCTTGAAGCGGCAGAGGACAACCAAGATCTGGCGCAAAACGCGCTCACCTACGTCATCTTGTTCGCGTTTTATTTCATCAATTATTTTGTGATTATCTTTTTCAATTCGGCGCTCGTGGGTTGTGCAATCATTCGACTGAAAGGCGGCGACCCGACGGTCCGTGACGGATTTGGGGCGGCCGCTGCCCGCTTGCCGCAAATCGCCGCCTGGGCGTTTGTGGCGGCGTCGGTTGGCCTGATTCTGCGGGCGATTGAATCCAGATCGGAGCGCGTCGGGCAAATCGTTTCCGGATTGCTGGGCATGGCCTGGTCAATCACGACGTTTTTTGTCGTTCCAGTGATTGTGATTGAAAAGACCGGTCCGATCGAAGCCATCAAACGAAGCGTATCGATAATGAAAAATACCTGGGGCGAATCCCTGGCGGCCAAGTTTGGAATCGGATTCATCACGTTTTTGCTGACCTTGGTTGGATTGATTCCACTGGGCTTTGGTGTCTATTTGGCGTCCTCAGGTATGGCAGCAATTGGGATCGCCTTAATCGTCGTCGGCGGATTGTGGGTGTTGCTTGTCTCTTTGGTGGCCTCCGCCTTGGGATCGATCATTCTCGCAGCTCTGTACATTTACGCCGCCGAAGGCCAGATTCCGAACGAATTCGATTCTTCGTTGATCAAAACCGCCTTTGCGCCGAAATGACGGCGATTCGGTTCGCAGGTAAACGATAACTTCAAGTGGCGACTCCAACAGTGACGATGGTGGCAAGACTATGTTTGCTTTTCGCCATTTGCCTCGGCGGATCGTCAAACGTGTTACGGGCTCAGGACGACGTCGATCAACTGATTCAACAGCTGTCCAACAAACACGATGAAGCCACGCGAATTGCCGCTTCCGAACAATTAATCGACCTGCAAGATGGACGTGAACTCGCGGCACGCGAGGGTTTGGAACGCGGACTCGACGATTCGAGCGCCAAGGTGCGGATGAAGTTTGCCGTTGCGCTAGCCCTTATTCTCGCGCGACACGAACAACCGTGCCCACAACGACTGGTCGAAATGCTGTTCGATCCAGACAAGGACGTGCGGTACAACGTGGAGTTGGTGCTCGCGACGTTCGGCCGGTTTGACAAAGAATGTTTGCCGCAGGTATTGGAGTTCTACGATAAAGCGGATGTGGAGACCCGCGTAAACAATTTGCCATTGCTTGCCAAGGCCGGAGGCACGGACGAAGGTGTGCTTAGTATTCTGAAGGAGGCGGTTGAAAGCGACCATGCGGGTGCTCGGGTAAATGCCACGGCCGCCATGTGGCTCGCCACCAAAAACTTAAGGGTTTACGTGCCGATGTTGATCGACCGCGTCAACGAAGCACGTGAATTTGCGGCGTCCGATCAACAACATCCCGTGGATAAAAACGACCACACCGGCGCGCATCTAGCATTGGGGCTATTGGGCTCGGCGTATGTGTTCCAGGTGCATCTGGCGGAACGGGAAACGATGTTTTTGGAAGTGCTCGATGAATTGGCCAACAGCAAGTCCGTGCAGACGCGACGCGGATTGGCGTATTGGATGGCGATAGCCATCGCGCAACCCATTCAAAACATTAAATCGGAGGACCAGACTGAAGTCGACGTGCGCCACGAAATGCCGAACGCCGATTTGTCCAAACTGCGACCATTGCTCGGACGGTTGTCAGGCGACGAAGATGAATTTGTTAAGAAACAAGCGGTGACTGCAATCGGCTACCTGGAAAGACGCCGGCAAGACAATATTCGTGAGTGATGCGCGTGAGCTTGACGCATGCTAAGGCGAAACGAAGGGATCCGGAATTGGAACTGCCACTGACGATCGCCGAAATCGAATCGGTGCGCCGGCGGTTGGGCGATCGAATTTACGAAACGCCAACGTGGCAATGGCAAGGCCCGGTTAAGGACCAGCTAGTTGGTCGCGACACCGAGGTATTTGTCAAGTTTGAGATGCTGCAAGTGACCGGCAGTTTCAAACCGCGCGGCGCGCTGAACGTGATGTTGCAATTGAGCGAACAGCAACGGGCGCGAGGGGTTGCCGCAATCAGCGCTGGCAATCATGCGATCGCGGTCTGTTATGCGGCACAAGTAACGAATACCCACGCCAAGGTTGTGATGCCTGGCAGTGCACCGCAGCTGCGGATAAAAAGGTGTGAAGAATTGGGCGCGGAGATTGTTCTGGTCGATAACATCCAGGTCGGTTTTGAGCGCGTCAAGGAGATCGAACGCGAAGAACACCGCGTCCAGGTTCACCCATTCGAAGGACCGCATACCACGGCCGGGATTGCCACGCTGGGTCTGGAGTTTTACCGTCAAACCGGCGGAATGGATCTGGTCGTTATTCCCATTGGAGGTGGAGGGTTGGCATCGGGAATGTCGACCGCCATCAAATTGTGCAATCCTCAATGCGAAATTTATGGAGTTGAACCGACCGGCGCTAACACGATGTTTTTGAGCTTTCGTTCCGGCCGACCGGAAAGCATCGATGAAGTCCGGACCATAGCCAGCAGTTTGGGTGCGCCGTACGCAATGCCGTTCTCATTTGGTATATGCCGGCAAAACCTGGCCGACGTTGTGCTCGTTAGCGATGACGACATGTGCGGGGCGATGGCAATGATGTTTCATCACATGAAGCTGGCGGTCGAACCGGCCGCCGCCGCGTCGCTGGCGGCGTTGCTGGGGCCACTAAAATCGAAAGCTCGGCACAAGCGTATCGGCATCATCGCCTGTGGTGCCAACATTGATCGGGAAACGTTCGACAAGTACATCGAACGCGGAGAGACACGGTTGACGGTTTAGCGGCGGGCGACCGTTTTGCTGGCTTGTCGCTGGCGCGGGCCGATCAGCATCAGCCAACCGGCCAATCCCAGCACGCCCAATCCAGCCGGCTCGGGAATTGGCGCAAAGCAATGCACTACACCAGTGTCAAAGACGAAGTTTCCCAAAATGATTTGTGCGTCATCATTGTTCGGAGGGTTGTTCAGATCGACGGCAAGGCTGAACCATTCCGCAGGTATTAATCCGGGAATATCGACACGCGTGGGATTGCTTCCCAGACTTCCCGACACGTTTAGACCGCTTACCAGTTCGGTCCCTTGATCGTCAAACACGTCTGCGCCAATCGCGCCGGCTCCGCCAGTGCCGCCTGGTTCGACATTCTTCTCCGAATAGAAATCGAAACCCAGTAAATCGTATGTGCATTCGGTGAATGCAGGATTGATGGCTGAGATTGAAAATTCGAAAGTCTTTTCGATTCCGCCGCTGGACGTTGACAAATTGTCGATCACATACAATCCGGAAATGGGATCGATATAACCTCCGACGACCGAAATTTGAAAATCGTCAACGAGGTCTCCGTCGGCATCCCATGTCAAAGGACCGGCGGACGAATCCCAGGTGATGGGACCGCTGGAAAAATCGTACACGATATCAGCCTGACCCTTGGACGCGACGACCGACATCAGGGCGATCAATAAAGCAGCGATAAATTTCGTCGTGTAGGGCAAAACCGGATTCCTGTTTGGGCAGCGATCAATCCTTGACAAGATGCTTTTGCGGCAATAGTGGGCGTCCCAAACATGTTATCGACCGATGTGCGACTGATTTTGTGGCTGGAATGCCGCTTCGACGAAGGTTGAACGAATCGGAGTTTCAGTTGTTAAACTTTGAAAGGAAGCGCCGATTAGTTAGTTCTTTCCGGTGACGGAATCCGCATCAAATCACGGAATTTGCCTCAAGTCGGTTACGGCATCAATACTTTTGTTCACAATCGGTTTCTGGGATAATTACGCCCATAGAGAAATTAGTTTTGTAAAGGTTACAAAATCATGAAAACGAAATTGATGCCAATCATATGTTGGGCCATCCTGCTGCTGCTTTGCTCCACGTCAGTCTATGGGCAGGCAAATCCAGACAATATCCGAAGCCAGTTGAAAGAAATTGCCGTCATCGATCAAAAGGTGATGATGCCGATGCGCGACGGCATTCGGCTGGCCACGGACATCTATCGGCCGAAGACCGACGGAAAGGTACCGGTGGTGTTTTCGCGGACTCCCTATAACTTCAATAGCTGGCGGGACGGCGAACAGAGCACGCGGACGTATCGGCGGGCGATGGATTGGGTCAAACGCGGATACGCTTACGTCGTGCAAAACGAGCGCGGCCGTTATTTTTCTGAAGGCAAATGGGATATTCTTGGCACGCCGTTAACCGACGGCTACGACGCGTTTTCGTGGATGTCCCAGCAGCCGTGGTGCAACGGCAACATTGGCACCATCGGATGTTCGTCTACTGCCGAGTGGCAAATGGCTGTGGCATCACTCAATCACCCGGCGCACGCGGCCATGGTCCCGCAAGGATTTGGCGCGGGGGTCGGCCGCATCGGAGATTTTTACGAGCAGGGGAACTGGTATCGCGGCGGCGTGTTCCAGATGCTGTTCGCCACATGGCTCTACTGGGTGCAGAACACGCAGCGGCCGGTGTTCCCCTCCGACATCTCGCGCGAGGACCTGATCCGTCTCGGCAAGTACTTCGACCTCGCTCCGCGCATGCCGGCCGTCGACTGGGAGGAGGCCTTCTCCCACCTCCCCATCCAGGACTTCATGACCAACATCGACGGTCCCCGGGGAATCTTCAGCGAGATG
>JBFILF010000057.1:0-16039 GCA_041599835.1 Pirellulaceae bacterium | reverse complement strand
GATATCCGACCCGCTGATGGAATGGCAAGCCACCGGTAATGATCGAAGTGGAACAACGATGGTGGTCGATGTCGATGACTAACGGCGCGTTCAATTTTCGGCAGCGCATGGGATGTCGCGATTCGTTTACATAGCTAAAGATTTGGGCTCCCTCGTCATCCCAGGCGAATCGGCTGCAAAAATAATCGTGCCACGGTTCGCCGTCTGGCATCCTGGATGGCTGTAGTTGGATGTCCAGTTGCAGCACGGGGTTGCCGCGCTGCATGCGAAACGTCTGTTGAAATTTGGCCCATTCGTGGACGGCCTCGCCCGAAGTTGATTGCGAATCGCCGGTCCCGGATTCCGCCGCGACCAACCGACCTCGCGTCACAATGATCCCTTCGTGGGTCGTATTCTTGGTCACGTCTAGTTGGTCGAGCACCATGTCGGAGTAAACGCCGCGCGGTGTACCGCGACGCGAGACCCGCCGGTCGGCAGTTCGCTTGGCCAATTGCTGGCCTAACAAATTGCCCCGCTGGCGATAACGCTGGATGCCGCGAATCCCTCCCGTGGCGGTGTCGATTTCCGCTTCGAAGAATTCGTTGCGTATAAAATGATCATCCACCAGCAAGGGTGATTTTTTGCGAGATCGTTGCGGTTTGGTCGGTGAATCGGTCGACCAGGCAAATCCCAACGCCGGGACTTCCACCGTTTGATCGGTCGCGCTGGCCCCAGTGGCAACCGTTACGCGCTGCGGAAAGCTGATCGGATTGATCACCAATATGCCCGACGTGTTGGCGGTTGGCTGCGTCAGACACTCGGCCAGTTCAGCCGCGACCGAGTCGATGGCCTGCCGGTCCAGTTCGGAATGTGCTGAAGCGTCTTGTACCGGGTCGGCGGCGGCGGCGGCTTGGCACTGAATGGCGTTCTTTTGATCGACAGTTTTTGAAAGCATGCCGGCCATCGCGCCCAGTCCCGCCAGCGTTAACCGTCGTCCCTGCCCTTGCCAATAATCGATATATCGGCTGATCGGATTGGGCGTATTCTGGGCGACCATCTGGTCGAGATAATGGTTTCGATAGTCGTCGGCGCGGTAGTTTTGGCCATAACCCGGATCGCCGCAATGTTCGAAATATTCGTCGAGTCGAGTGAACTGGCCAAGCACTGCTCCGAACCGCGAGCTGCGGACAAGATCTTGATATTGAGGACCCGTGGGACCCGGCCAATGCACCAAAAATATCGTGCCGAGGTGATTGGCATCGAGATTTTCACCAATCTTGATGCCCAAATCGAGATAGGAATCGGCGGACGAAGCCAACCACGGTGGTGCCGCCAGGGCATCGATAGTGGATCCGTCGTCTCCCTCCCATCGAATGTTGTTGGCGGCCGTTTGCGGATACACGCCGTCATCCAGCGTGGCATGCACGGCTAGTTTCTGGCCGAATTGCCCGAGCAGGGCGGGCAGCATGGGGCTCAGGCCGTCGCGTCGCCGCCCGTACACGTCCGGAATTCGGCCCAGCTTGCGGCGAAAGGCCTCGTGACCCCAGCGCAGTTGCTCGATCCAGGAAGTCGTTGAGAGAAGGGCATTTTCCAATTCGAAATATTCGCCGCCGACCAGGCATATACGGTCCTCGTCGATGGCCATTTTAAGGAGGTCCAGGACATCTGATCGCAAAGCCAGCCGGTCCAATGTCTCGCCGCTGATCTGCAAGTTCCATGCATTGGGCTGCGCCAGCGCTGAGCTGAAGCTTCGTCCTAACGTTTCCGGTCCGGTTACGACGTAATCGATAATCAAGGCGTCGGTCGGGTAATACCTTTGCCGCTCTTCCAGCAACAGATCAAAACAGGCTTGCATGGCATCTTGGTAGGCAGCCGATGCCGGCGGGATTTCGGCGACGTCGCCGGTGGTCGCCGAGGTGTCCGGTTGCGCCAGCTCAATGGCTTTGATCAGTCGCTGGAAAAATTTCGATTCATCCAGCGAACTGGAATACCGCAACTGCCGCGTCATCAATTGAATTTGCAAGTAGACGTAGCCCAGTGCATGGCAATCCGCGATCGTATCGGCGGCAAACGGGATGGCAGCCGAATTGGCTGCTTCGACAATTTGTTGTTGAAGTGCGTCCCGATCCGTGTTGCCGACCACGACCAGCCCGCCTCGATCGACAATTTGGTTACGTTGCTCCGCTGCCAGACTGTCCTTCAAAAACGAAGGCAACAGCAATAACAGGTTGTCGGAATCGGCGACCGCGTCGTCGATGCGGTGCCACGACGGCAGTTGTTGGGCGCTGGCCAGCCAGTTGGGGTGCCACAGACACGACCAGCAGGCTAATAACTCGGCGGCTTCGGATCCGCGGTAGTGAACCGGAAAGTCCTCCCAACCGTGGCAGTTAACCGCCAGGGCGGCTCGATCGAATTGCATAATGCATCAGTGACGGAGCGAGTGGTCCGGTGGTGAAATCGCGAATCGCCGACACGAACCCTCGGTGCTCTGGACGATTCGCGCAAGGCGGAGTCGGTTCGGATTTTCGGGCTGTGATGGTTGTTTTGGCAAGCCGAGCAATTGTAGACAGATGATTTTTTTTGCGGGTTTCCCGTGGCCAACCGGAACCTGCTTTGGATTTTGGGCGTCAAATCCGCGTGTGATTCGCCAGGGATGAGATAACAGCGGCTAAATGTCGCTCGGCAGGCGGATCCGGGATTGCCCCGGTGGGGCGGCGAAAAGTTGACAAAACGCGGAATTTGTCAGTAGATTAGAGGTACGAGCGTTGGACTCGCGCCCGTGCTTCTCGTCACTATTCTCACCATTTCCATTGGTCGATATCGGCGCAGGTCGAGACGGCGAAACGAGGCGACGCTGGGGAGGATTCTAGGTGCTCGATTGTCCGACGTCGTGACCGCTGGTCCTCGTCGGCGGTGTAAAATACGTCTGTCGGGATGCGACAACAACTTGGCTTGATTTCACCATAGGAAGACCCATGGCAAAAGTAAGAGGTGTGTGGGGCATCGACATTGGGCAAAGCGCATTGAAGGCTTTGCGGTGCACGGTCGATCAAGACAACCGGGTCGTCGCCGACACATACGACTACATTGAGTACCCGAAAATTCTTAGTTTGCCCGACGCGGACGAAGAGCTGCTGGTCAAGGACGCGATGGACACGTTTCTCGGTCGCAATGAATTGCGGGGCGATTTTGTGGCCATGTGCGTTTCCGGTCAGCTAGGATTGTCTCGCTTCTTTAAACCGCCGCCGGTCGACGCGCGGACGCTGCCGGACATCGTCAAATACGAAGTCAAGCAGCAGATTCCGTTTCCGATCGAAGACGTGATTTGGGATTGGCAAAGTCTCGGCGGCACGGAAATGGACAACGTGATTGTCGACGCCGAAGTGGGCCTGTTCGCCATCAAACGCGACACGGTGTTTACCGCTTTGCAACCATTTTTACGCAGCGACCTGGAAGTCGACTTGATCCAGCTGGCGCCGTTGGCCACACACAACGTGATTTGCCATGAGTTGCTGGAAGAAATCCCATCGATGGACGAGCTGGATTTAGACAACCTGCCCAACTCGGTGGTGGTTTTGTCGATGGGCACCGATGCCACGGATTTGATTGTCTCCAACGGCATCAAGCTCTGGCTGCGGAACGTGCCAATCGGCGGCAATCACTTTACCAAGCAATTGTCGCGCGAGTTGAAGTTGACGCATGCCAAAGCGGAACATTTGAAGCGCAATGCGCGGCAAGCCGAAGACCCGAAAACAATCTTTCAGGCCATGCGACCCGTGTTCAACGACCTGGTGACCGAGGTTCAGCGATCGCTTTCGTATTTCTCGGGCATGGAAAAGAACGCGAACATTGAAAAGATCGTATTGTTGGGCAACGCGGCCCGTTTGCCCGGATTGCGTCAATACTTGAACAAACAACTGAACCTGGACATTGCCAAAGTCAATCAGTTTGGCAAGTTGACTGGGCCGGTCGTCGAGGAGCGTGCCTTCCAGGAAAACTTGCTGTCCTTTGCACCCTGTTATGGGCTGTGTTTACAGGGCCTGGAACTGGGGGCCGTCAAAACCAACCTGCTGCCCAACGAGTTCGTCACCGAACGGTTGATCCGCGCCAAAAAACCATGGGTGTTGGCATCGGTCAGCCTGCTGATGTTGGGCATGCTGTTCAGTTACTTTTTTGTCAACCAGCGTTGGTGGGGCGTGAGTGAAGAGTTTGCACATGCCGGCGTGAGTTGGAAACAGGCGCTGCAGCAGGTTCAGTCGAAAACGTCGTTGAGCGCCCGCTTTGTCAATGACGACATCGAACAAAAATCCACGCTCGATCGAATCAACATGATTTCTTCCGAGCTGTCCGAAGCCTCGGAAACGCAATCGGCGTGGCCGGAATTGATCGCTGCCGTTGTGCAGATCTTGCCCCGAGATCCGCGACTGGAAGGCAAACTGGTTGCCAACCCCAGCGAGATTCCGTTTGAAGATCGATTTGAAATGTACATCGATCACGTGGAAAGCAAATACGAGGACGACTTGAGCAGATGGGTCGACAACAAAATCATTGATCTATTTCGCGATCAACAGGGGATCACCGTCGAAGGGCCCAAGATTGTGGTGGAAGTTCGCGACGGTGTGCGATTCGAAAAGACCGTCACCCCTCCCGCGGAATATGATATTCGGGGGCCGGGCTGGGTGGTGGAAATCAAGGCCCATCACTTTTACAACAGTAAAGACAAACGCGATAAGTCGCTGCACGGCAGTG
This sequence comes from Pirellulaceae bacterium, assembly GCA_041599835.1. Taxonomy (GTDB): domain Bacteria; phylum Planctomycetota; class Planctomycetia; order Pirellulales; family Pirellulaceae; genus CAJQPP01. The sequence goes on along the minus strand of JBFILF010000057.1, from coordinate 11,311 downwards.
ATTTCGTGAAAAAACACTTCTTGGATCAACTGGTCACGCGGGAAATCAAATTGCCCGGCGCCGACGGGAAACCCGAACTGTTCAAATTCGAAGATATCGGCGTTTATTATCCGACCCTGATCCAGGAATCGCCCCTGTATGAAGTGGAAATTCCCAATCCCAACTACGATCCGAATGCGCCGGCCAGCTCCAGCGCCGGATCCAGCGAACCGCCAGCCGATGGCGATGAGGGGGCTGAGGGCACGGAAAAAAAACCGGAACCGGAATTCTTTTACGTGCAGCGATATGATTTTACTATCCAGTTCGCCTTTATCCCCACCTCGGTGGAACAGCGCATCGCGGCCCGCGCCGATCGGCTCAAACAGGAAAGCCGCGATGCGGCCAGTGCCCCTCAAAGCACGCAGTCGTCCGCACCAGCGGTCGCACCCGCAAATCAGGTAGCCAATGCCGTCGCCAACGTAGCGCCTCAACCAAATCAGCCGGCCAACGAAAACGCCAGCCAACCGCCGGCCGACAATCAAAAGGCTGAGGACCCCAAGGCCGGTGATAATTCCCCTGATAATAAAGCGGCCGATGAAAAGGCCGATGACGCGAAAGATTCCACCGGTGATTCCGATACCGAATCCGGGGACCAATGACAAGCAATACTGCCGTGACCATCAACCCTCGCCGTGACAAACAAATCGATGGCGGAATAATTCAAACAAACCTTAGCCGGGGAAACCGGGAGCCCATCCATGGACAAGATTAGACCGATCCTGAAAAGCTTGTACGTGCACCGTTTTTGGATCACGTGCGGCCTGGTAGCGCTGGCCAGCCTGGCCACGTGGTACCTGGCCTCCGATTTCGTGGAAAAAGAACGCGCCAAAAACGCCCAGAATCTCGACAACAAGAAACGATCGATCGACAGCGTTTTGAAAACTACGGCCGATACCGGTTCGCCCGCAATTACCGTCCAAGCGCACCCGAACCAGCGGACGATTCAGGAAATGGACGTTCAAATCGCCAAGGCGGCCGATGGCGCGCTGGAGGCCTGGAAGTACCGGTACCAGCAGCAATCCCAGATTCTCAAATTCCCTGAAGAACTGCCGCAACACATTCGCCAAGCGATGGCCAAGCATTCGCCTCCCGAAAAACTACCGTTTGGCGAAAAGGATCCCATCGATGAAAACATGCGATATACGTTTATGGAAAACATCGTCAAACGCATGCCAGCCCTGGCGCGCGTCGTCGGTTCCAAATGGATTTTCGACGAATCCGACATCGAAGACGCCACGTCCGGTAGCAGCTCCAAGGAGAGTCCTTCGGTCGGCCGCGGTGGCGGCGCGGGCGCGGGCGCCGGCGGCCGTGCCGGCGGATTGTCGGCCGAGACGGCCAAGGTCGCCGAAGACAACGTGATTTGGGATGCCAGCAACCAGGAACTGTGGAACGCCAAGGTCACCCAATTCCGATTGTTGGACGGCAACAAAGAATCCGTCAATCGACCCACTACCCATCAAATGCTGGCGGTACAGCAGGATTTGTGGATTCTCGAAGCGATGCTTGAAATCATCGCCAAGGTGAACGAAGGGATCGAAGGAAACGACCTGGTCCCAATCGAACGCATCGACCACATTTTGATTGGCAAGGACGCATTGGCCGAACTCGGGACATTGTCCGCGATTGAAATGGAAGTCTCGGCCGGGGCCAGGAAATCCGGCAATGCTGGCATCGGCGGTATTTCGAAAAAACGAGAACGGTCGGGCTCCTCGTCTCCCGAAGCGCAGGCGCGGCTGGCGGCCGCCGGCGGCAAAAAGTTTGACAAAAAGGCTTCCGAGTCGCCATTTCACGGCCGCTATGTCGATCGAAATTACGAACCGCTCAGCGCCGACGATATCCGACAGGTCATGACCGCCAACCAGTTGTCGGAGCGTTCGTACCTGGCGGTTGCCAAGCGCGTGCCGGTCCGCGTGGCGGTCATTATGGATGAACGCAAGATTCGCGACTTCTTGGCTGCCGCGGCCAACTCGCCGTTTAATTTCGAAGTGCGCCAGTTCCGACTCAATAAACACGTGCCCGGCGAAGGCGCATCGGCCCGTAACGCCAAGAAAGGTGGATCGGCCAGCCCCTCCCTGTCGCGGGGTGGCGGCGGTGGTGGTATGTCGGCCGAAGACGACGCGCAATCCAACACAGGGGGCGGCTCCACGGCAGCCAGTATGACGCTCGCTCCCGCGGAACAACGCAACAATTTCGATGTCAAAGTAGAGTTCGTCGGCATCGTCAAAATGTACAACCCGGTCAACCCCGCACTCTTGGGGGTCAAGGAGGACCAGGCCAAATCCGGCAAATCACCGGAGACTCCCCCCGAATCGGGCGGAACGGCCGGGGCCGGGTTATAGTGGGCCGGTACGCGGATCGTGACGACGTCGCGAAATCAGGGAACCAAACCACACCATTTCAACGTCAAAAATCAGTCATCCACTCGTCTCGATCTTTGCATTCGAGCGTCGACGGGGAAAACTAAAAATGAAACGACCGAAAATTGATTTAAGCAAGGAAGGCATCAAAGAGTTCTTTTTCAGGCATGGCGAAAAAGTCTTCTTTGGCGCCGCTTGCGCACTGATCCTGCTGTTTTTCTGGATGGGATTCAGTACGCCCGCCTACAACACCACGACGCCGTCGGAGATGTTGCAGATCGCCGAACGCGCCGAGGATTACATCAATCGCAATGACAACTGGGAGAAGATCAAGGAATATCGGCAAGCGGACAGCGAAGCGGTACAGCGCATCGAGGAGTCGGAACAACTCGACCCCGCCGCCTTGGCCTTTTCCAATTTTTCCGGAACCGCTGTGGCCTCGGCGAACCCCCGCGTGGACCCCGAGTTTAAACCGCCCAAGGATTTCCGCACGCGGTTTTTCCGCGCCCAGGTTGTGTTAAGCAGCGATGAGGGCAAACCGGACGAGCGGTACCTGACTCGCGTGGGGATTCACGATTTGCCCAACAACGACGTGATCGTGTTTCCACCGGAATTTCGCTATGAAATGTTCACCTATCGCCCCGACAATAACAACATCTCCCAGACGTCGCACAAGTTCATTACCAGTGACGTGGTGGTCGGCACGGCCCTGTTGCCGTACGCGGAACAGTTGGCCGAATATGAAAAGACGTTTTTCAACGCTCGCGGATACGACGACGTGCGCGATGTTCCGGAATATGCTTTCGTAGAAGTCCAGCGCAAGACCAAGGACTCCGATTGGCAATCGATCACGGCTCACGTCCATGAAGTTACCGTCAGAACTGCCGCCGATGCCAAGGACTTTGTCGATGATAACTACGTGGCCACCAACGTGACGCTGCCCGTGCCTCCATTCCTCGGATTGGATTACCGCGAGTTCTCTGTGCATCCCAGCGTCAGAACACGATCGGTGCTGGAAGAGCAGAAAAAGAAAGATGCGGAGGAAAACCAGTCCGATTCCAACGTCGACGACGACAACATCTGGGCTCCCAGCAGCGATAGCGATGCTCCCGACAAGGAAGCAGGCGATAGCGGTGAATCCGAAGAGGAAGTCGCACCCGTCCGCTTGGTGCGGTTTTACGATATGGAACCGAAAAAAATGGGCGAGTCGTATTTGTATCGCGTCCGCGTCTGGCTGCGTGACCCCAATGACCCCAACGCCGTGACCATGGAAGTGGCCAATGTTGGTTCCAGCCGCGGTCTGACCCGCGGCAGTGGCGCCGGTGGTGGGATGAGTGCCGAAGGCGGTGCCCCCGGCGACACATCCAGTGGCGGCGGAACTGGGCCGGGCAAAAAAGAGCGGCCAGCTACGCCACTCAGCGAACGCGACCTGGCCTATGAAACACGAATGCGGGTCAAAAGCGAACCCGATGACCTGCCTCCCGATGTCGCAGCGCGATTTGGAAATGAACAAGAAGAAATCGTCCAAAAAGAATTTTTCGACGTGTTGGTGCCAACCGAATGGGTCGAAGCCGAGAACTGGGTCACCGTCACCAGCGGATTTGAAACGTTTGTGGCCGGGCCGGTTCGCCCGCCCACTGTCAATCGCGTGGGCAACAACAACGAATTTTTTGTTGATGAACCCCAAGCGAACATCGTGACCCTCAGCTTCCAGGATGACCTGGGCGTTGCGGTCCCGGCGACCACGCAAAAGCGGGCTGGCAGCGTGCTGAATTTCCGCAGCGTGACGAACGTCCTGCACCCCATCGAATGGACCATCAAAGAGGTATACGAAACGTTGGAAGGCCGCCGCAGAAACAAGGTCGGTCGAAAGTTCGAAACCGATGCCATCGTCCTGGACATCATGGGCGGCGAACGACAACCGTTTTCAAAAGGCAAGGACGCGTTTTACGAGCCGGCCGAAGTGTTGCTGATCGATCGCAACGGCAATTTCATTTTGCGAAACGACATGGAAGATGAAACCGCCTACCGCCAGGCGAATTTCATTAGCGAGGCGAACCTGCAGGCGATCGAAGAGAAGGCCAAGGAAGACCGTGGCGGCGACGAAGATGATGACAGTGGTGACCGATAACCCCACCAGTTTGTCTGGCGCAAGCACAAGCTGAGTGCCGATGCCATCAAATTGACGCTGGCTCGATCGAGCCAGCGTTTTTTTGTTGGCGATTTATGCCTTTTGCCGTCGCCCTACTGGTATTTTTGTATTGATGTATTGATTGGAACGTCGCCGGCTGGTATTGCACGCTGGTCTGTTCCACTCTTCGGCAACCCACCCTTTTAACCGGCGGGTGAAATTCGACCTGCCAGCATAGCGCGTGGCTAGCTTGGCAAATACTTTTTCGGTGGTTTTGCACAATCTGCCGTTGACACGGTTTTACCACCCCTCTAATTATCCGCCCGACTAGTTTTGCGGACCCGTGGGTTGGCGGACGCGCTGTACGTTTAGAAACGCTTTCGCCTGAATGGGGAATCGGAATTGGCCGTGTTGTCGACGCGCGACGTTGCGTCGCGTCGAACATCCACCAGGACTCGGAACCTTCGCAATTGATCTTTCGCAGCATACGCAAGTTTGATTGTGAAGGTTCGACACTAAGAAACATTTTGGGAATCAAGCATCTCGCAAAAGGAGCGTTGCGTTGAAAGCCTCCTCAAACTTTTTAATTACGAAGTTTTCGGTGAACGGGCTGATTCTGACCGTCTTGACCTGTTTTCTATCGACGACGGTCTTTGGCATCGCCGACCTGAACGGCCAACAAGCGGGTGATCCGTCATCCGGCGGAGCCTTTGTCGCCCCCATCCAGCCACCAACCATCCAGCCACCGACCGCCCCGACTGCCAGTTTGCCGGATGCCTCCGCGCCGCAAGTCGATTCGGGACACGTGGCGCTGCTCAAAGCCCGACAGGCACTGGCCGTTGGCGACATCGCGTCGGCCAAGTCGCTGGTCGATACCGCTCGGCAGTTCCCCATTGACTCCTCGTTGACCGACGATACGCCGGCCAAAGTGGAGGCGATGATTGCCCGGCACGCCGAATTGGCCGAAATGGCGCGCGTCGGGGATGAAAACCAATACAACTATGGCGCCGCGCTGTTCCTGCTGGAGCAGGCTGAAGGTTTGATTGATTATCGCGACCTGGCCGCTGCCCAATCGCTGGTAATGCAAGCGCGCCAATTCCCCGTTGAATTCAAGCCCGGCGATCGCAATCCGGACCACGTGTTAGCCCGATTGCAGCAGATTCGCAATTCGGCGCCGGCCACCGCGCAAAACGTCAGTGCCGAAAAAATGGAAGCGGCGCGTTTGATGTCGCAGGCCCAATTGGCGTTTGATCGCAATCGGCTGGACGAAGCGCAACGACTGGTGAACCAGGTCAAGCAGATGAATTTGGACGACAGCGCCTTTGATGGCAGCTCGATCCTGCCCTGGGACCTTGACCTGAAAATTGCCCAGGCCCGAAACAACTCGGCGCCGGCCATGCAGGCTGCGTTTGATTCCAACCAGCCCGGCGGCGTCGTGCGGCAAGCGGATTACTATCCGGAACTGGACACCACTCAGAACATCAAAGCCTCTGCGGCCCTTCCAGCGGAAACGCGCGGCAACACCACCGACACGGTCGGCGATTTCAATCCGAACGATGTCCGCGGAAAACAACTGTACGATTCAGGCATCGCCGCCTTGTCCAACAATGACGTGACCGGTGCCATGGAATATTTCCGCATGGCGTTGCAGTACAAAGACCAATTGGATCCTGCCATGCAACAGGATTTGCAAACCAAGTTGACGGAACTGCGGCTGCAGGCGGCCCCCATGAGCTTCCAGCAACCCGAGACCATTGCCGGCGTCGACGAGGATTTGCGCCGCAAAATGTTCTCGGACGTGTTGCGGCAGCGCGCCGTGGCCGAACGGATGCTGGAACAGCGGAATCCGCGAGGCGCCCTCAACCACCTGCGCTTGTTGCGCGACCAGGTCGAGACTTCGGAACTGGACCCGGCCGGAAAACAACAGCTGATGGCCGTTGTCGAACGGGAAATTTCCGAAATGGAACGATACGTGCAGGACAACCTGAGCGAAATCGAAAACGACGAAATTAACGCCGCCCGGATGCAACAAGTCGAAATGCGGCGTCAGCATCGCGACGATATCGAACGCAAGATCCAGCAACTGGTGTCCGACTTTAACCAGTTGATGGACGAGCAGCGATATGCCGAGGCCGAAGTCATTGCGCGACAAGCCAACGAGATCGCTCCGGACATGGAAGTCGTCTCGCTGATGGTGGAGCGGGCGCGCATTCAGGGCATCGCCGAAATGTCCGAACAAGTTCGCCAGGCCAAGAGCGATTCGTTCATCCGCGAAATGCTCGAAGCCGATGAGAAAATGATCTCCGGCGCCAATTTCAGCAATCCGCTCGTGTATGACCCGCCGACTTGGGAGCGGATCATGAAAATGCGCGATCGCAATTTCAGTGGAGAAGGCTACTCGACCGAGGAAGAGCGTCTCATTTGGTCCGCCATTAAGAACCAGAAAATTCAGGCTCAATTCAACCAAACGCCGCTGTCGGAAGCCATCGACATCCTGGCCGAACGCGCCGGCGTCAATATGATCTTCGACACACGGGCCCTGGAACTGGAAAACGTGGCGATCGACAAACCGGTCAACATGAACATTCCCAACCCGATCTCCGTCGAAAGTGCACTCAAGATCATTCTTGGCAACAACAATCTGGTGTTCATGGTGGAAGACGAGGTCGTCAAAATCACCAACAAGGACGCACTGCAGTCCGAACCCAAAGAAAAACACTACTACGTGGGCGACCTGGTCATGCCGGTGCCCGATTATGGCAATCCCATGAACCTGGAATTCCTCACGCCTCAGAATTCCGGCTCGCAGTGGAATGCCAATCCCGTCCGCAACGGCCTGGCCGGACTGGACCCGTCGCAACCAGGCAATATCACGCCGGTTTCGATGGCCCAGCAAGCACCTGGTAACCCGTTGGGCGGTTTCGGATTCAATCCAATGTGGAACGGCAGCGGACCGCAGACGTCGACGCCGCAATACAACCGCATGGGCCCGCAAGGCGTCCGTGGTGGTATTACCGAAGCGGATTTTCAGGAACTGATGAACCTGATTCAGGAAACCATCGATCCGGACAGTTGGGAAGAAAACGGCGGCAGCGGACGCATGCAGCCCTTCCCGTCCACGTTGAGTTTGATCGTCACGCAAACACAGGAAAACCAGGATCGGATTCAAAACCTGTTGCAGCGATTGCGCGAACTGAATGACGTGCAAATTGTCGTCGAAGTACGGTTTATTACCTTGCGTGACGATTTCTTTGAGCGGATCGGCATCGATTTTGACTTCCGCATCAACGACAACGCAAACTTCACGGCAACGACCATTCCCGAAGACGCATCGACGACCGGAGGCAGCGCCACGATTGGCCGAGCTCCGATCGCCGAACTCGCGGTACCGACGCTCGACCTGGATATTCCGTTCAATCAAAACAGCTTCGGCTCGGCCGTTCCCCAATTCGGCGGATTTGACCCGGCCACCGCTGCCAACTTTGGCTTTGCCATCCTCAGCGACATCGAAGTTTTCTTCCTGTTGCAAGCGGCCAAGGGCGACCAGCGGTCCAACGTGGTGCAGGCTCCGACCGTCACGATGTTCAACGGCCAATCGGCCAGCGTGTTTGATGGTTCGTTGCAACCGTTCGTGACCAGTATTCAGCCAATCGTTGGCGATTTTGCCGCCGCCCAACAGCCGATCATCACGATCTTGCCGGAGGGTACCCAGCTGAATGTCCGCGCCGTGGTTTCATCCGACCGGCGGTTCGTCAAAATGACGCTCGTGCCGTTCTTCAGCGAAATCACCCAAGTGGACACGTTCCAGTTCGACGGTGAGCGGACGGTCCGCCGCGGCAGCGGTACAACGTTGAACGACATCTTAAACGCGATCGACGGCAACAATGATAACGACGATCCGTTGGGCGATGACGAATTGGAAATCACCGAATCCGGCACCACGGTGCAACTCCCGGTGTTTGCCAACACAACGATAACGACCACGGTCAGCGTGCCCGATGGCGGCACGGTGTTGCTGGGCGGCATCAAACGGATGTCCGAAGGCCGCACCGAGCGTGGATTGCCGTTTTTGAGCAACATTCCCTATGTCAATCGTCTGTTCAAAAACGTCGGCATCGGTCGCGAAACGTCCAGCCTGATGATGATGGTCACGCCAAGAATCATCATTCAGGAAGAAGAGGAACAGTTCCAGGTTGGCGCCCCGGGCAATTAGGCTCACGGATCGTCATCACCAGAATTGCAAAATTATCAATCCAGAAGCCGCCGGGTTCCCGGCGGCTTTTTTTATGCGGCGTTATCGTGTGCCTCCAGCTCGGCCCGACCGCAAAAAACGGCCATATTGTCGAGGTGTCCGAAAAGAGCGGCGTCCTCTCGCGCGCCCAAACACGGCGGCGCAACAAAAAAGGGAACATCACCAGCAGAGCTGCGGCGGCAAGGGTTGACGCTGGCCGCGCTGCGGTTCAGGATAATTCGCGAGGGTCAACGCTCGTTGGCCGAGTTTGCGGGCATCAGCGACGAGAATCGTTATGGAACACTGGCCAATCGGCGTTTTCACCAGCATTGATGCGGGCCTGGGCGTTAAACTGGATGTCGCCAAGGATCTTGAAATCCCCACCATTCAGTTGCATGCGCCGGCACAAGCGACGCGCACGCCGGCCACCGCGCAAAAGTTCTTGAGTCGCCTGGCCGATTTGGACATCCAGTTGACGGCGGTGTTTGGCGGGTTTGAGGGCGAAAGTTACGCCGACATTCCGACGGTTGAGCGGACGGTTGGCCTGGTCCCGCTCGAGACGCGAGCCGCGCGGCTGGCGGAAATGAAAAAAATTTCTGATTTTGCCCGTCTGCTGAAGTGCCCTGTTGTGGGACTTCACTTGGGTTTCGTGCCGCACGACACTTCCGATACCCAATACGATCAAATCGTCGAGGCGACTCGGCAATTATGCGATCATTGCCACGGCAACGGGCAGCGATTGCATTTGGAAACGGGACAGGAAACGGTCGAGGTGCTGATCCAGTTTATGGACGACGTCGATCGTGCCAACCTGTACGTTAACTTCGATCCCGCCAATATGATCTTGTACGGAACGGGCCAGCCCATCGAAGCGCTGCAACAATTGGGCAATCGGGTACAAAGCGTTCACTGCAAAGACGCTTTGTGGGCCGAGAAACCGGGCCAGGAGTGGGGAACCGAAGTGCCGTTGGGCGAGGGCGACGTGAACATCGAGCGTTATTTGCAAACGTTGCTTGAGATCAAATACGAAGGACCGTTGACGATCGAGCGTGAAATCCCGCAGGACCCCGAGCGGCAAAAAATGGAAATCGGCCACGCCGCCGACGTGCTGCGACAAATCAAGCAACAAATTCACCAGCGGCAATGAGCTGGGGCAGCCGGATTTACGTCAGCATGCCCAACAGAAATCCGACGACACCGCCCAGGAACAGGCAGATCAGCCCGATCACGACGCCCATGGTAACCGACAACATCGGTTCGCCCACGTCCAGATGGCCGGCGTTTTTGTATTGACCGACGACATTGAACGGGGGAGGCGGCGGGCTGCTCCGCAACGCCGTGTCACTGTTTCCGTGCGACGTTTCGCTAAGTCCGCTGATTTCCGTCATCGCCATGCCGGCCACGTCGTTGGCTGGATCCGTCTCCTGGCTTTCCTGTTGGCCGGGTACGGGGGCCTGCATCCACCGCGTCCGCTCAAATTGCTCGCCCACTAATGGGCTGTCGTCGCTGGCCCACGGTGCCAATCGTTCCGCCACCTCTTCGGCATCTTGGATTCGCAGCGCCGGATCTTTCTCCATCATGTCGCCGATCAAATCAACGAATTCATCGCTGACTTCTTCGTTAAACCGCCGCGGATGCCAGGGCGTCTCTTCCAGGTGCCGGCGGGCTTTGCTTTTGGGCGTGCCGCCGGGGTAGGGTACTTTGCCGGTGACCGCGTAATACAACGTGCAGCCCAACGAGTAGATATCGCTGGATTTGGTGATCTCCAGAGGCGAGCGGATTTGTTCGGGCGACAGATAATCTGCCGTGCCCACTGTCTTGCCGGCGCGTGGATCTTCGACGTCGTTCAAAAATCCGGCCAACCCCAGATCGGATAACTTGGCGACCCCGTCGGCGGTGACGAGAATGTTTCCCGGCTTGATATCGCGGTGAATCAGGTTGCTGTGGTGCGCGTGGGCAAGTCCTTCGGCCGCTTGTTTGATGACGTTGGCGGCTTGCTGCATGTCCAGATGCCCCTTGGTCCGGACCAGCCGCCGCAAGTCGGTGCCCGGCACGAACTCAACGACCAGAAAATGCACGTTGCCGTCTTCGCCGGCATCGTAGGCGCGGACCAGATTGGTGTGGTCCAACTGGGCTTGCGTGCGGATTTCGCGACGAAAATTGGCGATGGCCTCCGGCGTCGATTTGTTCAGCGGCAATACCTTGATGGCGCATTCCCGCCCCAGCATCTCGTGCACCGCCTTGAATACCTGCCCCATGCCGCCTTGGCCAATCCAGTCGGTGATGATGTAGGCACCGAGTTTCAGCTTGGTGCGACCCGCCAGCAATTGATCAGCCTGATAGGCGGTGATGATCCCCTGGTCTACCAGCAAAGCCGCGATTTGCTTGTCGTCGATGTCCTCGATCGGCATCGGCTTGCCGATGTCTTGAATCGCTCGCGTCAGCGCATCACGCAACTGGAGCGGCGTGATCAAACCGCTCTGCAAGGCTGAATCGCGAAATACGGACGTTTGCGTACTCAAGTTCGCGGCTCTCAAGCTCAATCAACGAGAG
>JBFILF010000056.1:0-16062 GCA_041599835.1 Pirellulaceae bacterium | reverse complement strand
TGTTCTCGGCTTAAATATTTGAGTCCCTCCAAGTCGATGCGCTGGACCTTGTTGACACCTGAACCGCCCCCGCTGCAACCGATGCAGACCAACACGATCAGGCTCACAATGAAGCGCGCCGGTCCTCGTGCGGTTTTCGTTGCCAAGTGACCCTCGGACATGTCATACTCCATTCAATAGAGAGATCGTGAGTGGGCTTCGCCGGCCGCGTGAATTCTTAGCGGCCCGGGCGGTTCCAGTGTAGTGGTTCCTCCAACCGCCATGCCAGCGGCGGGTCGAGGCTATTGCAGCCGAAGCATCCCCTTGCGATTGCTCATTACAGCAAGAATTTGCACCGATTATGCAAACAGTTTTTTCGGAAACACAATTGCTGCACGATCCGCCGCATGAACTGCATTGCGCCCAAATCGTTCCCTATTTCGAATCACCCATGCGCGCGGAGCGGATTCTCGAGGCCATCAGCCGGCACGGTCTGGGGCCGATCGTCGAGCCGAACGCGCTCGATCCAGCTACTTTGCGGCGAGTTCATTCGCCAGACTACGTCCAGTTTATGGAAGCCGTTTCGAAATACGTTGCCTCCAATAAACAGGGTGACGCACCGTTGATTCCGCATACCTGGCGCCAACCGGAAATGGTCAGCCCGGTTCCGGACAGCGTGTTTGGGCAATTGGGACACTATGCGTTTGATGCCGGAACACCTATTACCGCCGAGACATGGGCAGCGGCGGCCGCATCGGCCAGCTCGGCTGTGACGGCGGCCGAGTTTCTGTTTGAGCAACGGCTGCCGGTGTTTGCCTTGTGCCGCCCGCCTGGTCATCATGCCGCGGCTGGCTATTACGGCGGGTACTGCTATTTAAACAACGCGGCCATTGCCGCTCAACATTTGCTGGATTCCGGCAGCGGTCCGGTGGCGATTGTTGATGTGGATTACCACCATGGGAACGGCACGCAGTCAATTTTTTATCGGCGCCGGGACGTGTTGTTTGCTTCGCTGCACGCCGACCCGCGACAGGCTTATCCCTATTTCTCAGGCCACCCGCATGAAACCGGTGAGGCTGAAGGGGTGGGATACAATATTAACGTGCCACTGCCGCCAGGTAGCGACTGGCCCACGTACGCCCCGTTATTGCGCGAGGTGATGTTGCGGATCCGCGAGTTCCAACCGAAATTCCTGATTGTCTCGTTGGGCGTCGATACGTTTGAATCTGATCCGATTGCAGATTTTCGCTTTTCCACCGACGATTTTTTTTCGCTGGGCGAGGAACTTGCCGTGCTTGACCAACCAACCATGTTCGTGATGGAAGGCGGCTACGCCATTCAGCAAATTGGCGACAACGTCGTCGGCACGTTGAAAGCGTTCGAACGTACATCTGCCCTGTGACGCATCAATTCCACTCGATCCGCGGGCGACGCGAGTCACGCAGCAGATTCCAGGCAAGCAATGTCACGATCGCGCCGTTGATGACGGACACCAGCGAATACCCGATCGTTGCCCGGTGAAATGGCCAGCCCACCAACAGGTCCAGTCCAAACAACAAAACGTACACGACGCCGACAACCAACGCCAAGGCACTGAGCATCACGTGCGGCGACCAATCCCATAGGATCTGGCCAGCCAGCAATGTGGGGCGCGGGGCGCGGTTCAAAAACGCCTGTCGCCGTGGTGCGTTGCGTTTTTTATCCAACAGTGGGCCATAAAGTTCAGGTTGAATTTGCGTTTTGATCAAAGGTTTATTCATGACGATCTCCCGCAGTAGTTCGCTCGTGGCTTTGCCCTAGAAAAAGAGCCGCCGCGGGCGGGAAGTGTTTGCATCCCGCGGCGGCTCAGCGACCGGCCATGAGACGTCGATCACACGATCAAAGTCTGACCGGCAAGTCTGACCGGGTTTACGTTATTGCCCCTGTTGGCGGAGAAAGACAAACCGGTTCATGCCCTGTGAATGGACATGGATGCGTATGCCTTGGCTGACATCGGCCTGTTCGATCGCGGCATGGTAATCCCCGAGAGATTCAATGTCGCGGTCATTAACCGACCGAATCACATCGCCGGGTCGCAGTCCAACTTGGGCAGCCAGACTTGACGGCTTGACCTGTGTGATGACAACTCCGGATTGCATCTCCAGGTTCATCGATTCGGCAAGGTCCCGACTCAGCGGCTGAACGGTTAACCCCAACGAATCGGTGGTGCCATTGGAGTAACTGCCGTTGCCGGAACGCGTCGCCACCATTTGTTCTATGTCGCGCAAGCCGATTTCCACTCGTTTGGTTTGCGGCTGACCTTTGCGAACAATCGTGACATTGACTTGGGTCTCCGGTTTGATCTCGGCCACCTTGTTACGCAACTGCTTGGCGGAGGTGACCGCCATGTCATCCAAATGCGTAACGATATCGCCGGTTTGGATGCCCGCCTGGTCGGCCGGTCCGCCGGCTACGACATCGCCGATCAAAACGCCATCGGTGCCGTCAAATTGAAAACTGGCGGCCAGGTCGTTGTCCAGATCCTGGATGCCGACACCCAGGTAGCCGCGGGCGACTTTGCCGTCGTTGATAATGCTGTCGACGACACGCCGCGCCATACTGCTGGGGATGGCAAACCCGATGCCGTTGTAGACCCCGTTGCGACTGGCAATGGCGGTGTTGATGCCAATCAGGTCGCCGCGCAGATTGACAAGCGGCCCGCCGCTATTGCCGGGATTTATCGCGGCATCGGTTTGAATGAAGTCTTCATAGCTGGCGATGCCGACATTATCCCGCCCGGTGGCGCTGATGATGCCGGCGGTCACCGTCTGGTCCAGACCAAACGGGCTGCCGATTGCCACCACCCATTCGCCGACTTCGGATGATTCGGAGTTTCCCCAGCGAATAGGCTGTAATTGCGATGCCTCGATTCTCAAGACGGCCAAATCAGTTTCCTGATCGCTTCCGATAACCGTCGCATCAAAACTGCGGTCGTCCGACAACGTTACTTGGATTTCGTCGGCGCCGCGAATCACGTGATAGTTGGTCAAGATATAGCCGTCTTCGCGGACCACGATCCCGGTTCCCAGCCCGCGCATTTTTTCGGGACCCATGGGAATGTCAAACTCAAAAAAGTCTTTGAACATGTCGTCTTCAAAGAACGGGCTGAACCCGAACTCGCGGGGGAGTTTGAAGCGGCGGACGGTCCGCTCGGCCACCTTAGACTCGGCGCTGATGCTGACGACCGATGGCCGCAAAGCGGTGGCGACGTGCTTGAACGCCAGCGACAGGTCGTTGGCGGTGCGCAGTTTCTCATAGGCGTCGTTGGACTGCTGGGCCGCCAGCGCATACCCGGCGGACACAGTGAATTTGGGGTAAACCAGGAATGTCGCCGCCACCACGGCAAAACAGACCAGGCCCGCTATGAGGTGAGTTCGTTTGACCTGAAACATCTGTTCCTCCTTCAAATCGTTGATCGCGGTGTGTCCAAAAAAATGTCATGCCGCCGCGTCTGTCACGGCGGCATGACGTGACTGACGGGTATCGCCGCAAACGAAGTCGCCGGATTCCGGCCGAAACGCCCGGCCCGAATCCGCGACGCGACCATACCCATTACAACAAACAGGACGCGACAGTACTCTTATCTGCCAGTCCCCGATGACCATACCGGGCGGCAGATTGGATCGGAGTCGACGTTACGACTTGATCTCGATCTTTTTGACTTGCGCTTCAGGAGCCTTGGCCACCGCCAGCGCCAACACGCCGTGTTGGTAAGTCGCCTCGATGCTCTCCTGGTCAACCCGGGAGGGCAGGGCAAAATGCCGTTCAATGTTGCCGAAGGGTCGTTCCTGGCGCAGGAATTTCACGTCGCTGGGTACGGGACGCGAAGCCGACACGTGCAGCACGTTTTCCTGGATCTTGACGTCGATGTCTTCGGTGCTGAATCCGGGCAGGTCAAACTGCAGGTGATAGTGGGTGTCGGTTTCCCAGATGCTGACCGGCGCCGTGCAAGCGGATGGCGTGCCAGCTTCGTCAGCCCATTGGTCCATCCAACGATTCATTTCGCGGTGCAGATTGCTCAGCGGCAGAAGATTCAGCCGCGAACCATTCGTCAGAGCGTTCATGGAAAATCTCCCCAAATTTATTGGAAACGAAACGTTAAACGTCAGGATGTCAGCTCGAAAAGCTGTATCGGGTGGTTATGCAATCAGCGTGCCAAATTCCGTCTTTTCGCCCCCCCGTCTCCACGCTCTGGCCATCCCGCTGGCATTCCCCAGGCGAGCCTGGCTAACGGCGCCCGCCGGCCGATGAGTTTGCCGGCACAACGACCGACTAGCCCGGCCGTTCGGGCTGGTCGCCAACCAACCCTGTTGGTTGTTGGGCGGACACCTGCCGACTACCCCTACCACCACGTCCACCACTACGCATGGAATATTCTGTCAGGTTAAAATATCCCCACCCGGCGTGTGTCGCCGAACCTAAAGATGTTTGTTGTGTGGGATCTGTCCCGACACGATGAACCAAAAAAATTCTCTCACAAACCATTTGCGTCAGGCGCGCAAGGGTTGCCTCGAATCGCGCAACCTGGTCGGTCGCTGGTTGTTGAATCATGTGAGGATGCGGGTCGAAGCGTTGGCCAAGCGCCAACCATTGCCAGATTCCAATTCGGCCATTAGCAGTGAGGTATTGATCAAGCTGGTCAAATCCAATGCGCTCGTCCAGGCGCCGAATCGGCGTTACTTGATTGGCGCGACCACCCAGGCATTGGTCGAGGTGATCGCTGATACAGCACGTCGCCTGGATCGCAAAAAACGCAAGTCCAGCGGTCATCGGATCCCGGCCGAATTAATGGTGGAGATTCTGCAAGCAAAAGGGCTTGATGTCACGGGCCTGGCGGACGCGATTCAAGATCTCGCGGCCCAAGGATCACTCGGCGCTCGACGTGCCCAAGTTGTCGTGCTTCGCTATTTCGGAGGCTTGAGGGTCAGCGAAATCGCTGACGAATTGGGCGTGTCCCTATCAACGGTGGAATCCGATTGGCGCGCCGCGCGAGTGTGGTTGTTCAAGGAGCTTCACGTCGATGAATCGATGCCACAGGCCGACAAGCGGCCATTTTAATCCGAGTTGCAAGTTGACGCTGAATCAGTGCCGTCGATGAGGACTCGGTGGGTCAGGGGGAGCGCCGAATGGTTTCCCCACCGCCGCGGCATTTTTGCCAAGGATTTTACTTACCGATGACGGACAATTTTTCAGTATTCAAACCCGCGCAATCGAGCGCGTTTCATTTAGCCGGCTGACAACCTGTTGCAAGTGATGCGAGACGTAAATGAAACAGGACAAATCAAAAAAACCTGAGCCGGATGCGTTGGCCGATCGGCAACGATGGACAATTAGCGACTCAATCAACGACAGCGACTTTCGGGAACTGGAGCGCCGCGCCGACGAGGCCGGGTTCTTGAGTGACGCCGATAATTCGAATCAGCTGGCGTCGAACCCTTGGATTCAATCTGACCCTCCATCGACGCCCGAGGCGGTTTTTTCGCTTGATCAGCTGGCAGGGCAAGCGATAACAAAACTGCATGATTCGCTCCAACTCAGCCCCGAGGAGTCGACCGACTTTGTGTTGAACGATGGCCTCAAGGATCGGAGCGATTGGTCTGGGCGACAAATTGGCAAATACCGGCTGGTTCGAAAAATTGGTTGGGGGGGCGGGGGCACCGTCTATGAAGCCTGGCAGGACGCACCGGTCCGCCGCAAGGTGGCCATCAAGTTCGTAACGAATCACCTGGCCAAACATCAGGCTCGTTGGGAAACAGAACCGTCTGTTTTGGCCGAACTGAATCATCCGAATCTCGTTTCAATATTGGAAGCCAATGAATTGGACGACGGAACGCGATATCTGGTGATGAAGTTCGTCGACGGACAACGATTTAACGAGTGGGTCACCCAGCATCATCCGGCTCCGCGCGTCATTGCGGAAATGATGTTGTTGGTGGCGCGGGCGATCGATTACGCCCATTGCCACGCAGTACTGCACCGAGATCTGAAACCTAGCAACATTTTAATTGCCAACGACGGTTCTCCGATCGTCACGGATTTCGGCCTGGCCAAGCTCTTGACTCCTCATGATTGCGATCAATCAACGCGTTCGGGTCAAACGATCGGTACGCCCGGTTTTTTGGCGCCAGAACAAATCAGCTGGACGCGGGACGCTGCCGCGCCCACCGTAGATGTTTATGGATTTGGAGCCACGTTGTACCACCTGTTAACCGGTTCCCCTCCCACCCGAATTGACAACTGGGGTGTGTGCATCGAGGACGTGCTTCATCGCGACCCGCCACCCATCCGACTTGTCAATCCGGCGGTTTGCGAAGACTTGCAATCGATTTGTTTCAAGTGTCTGGAAAAATCGCCGCCCGACCGATATCAGTCGATGGCCATGGTGGCCGGGGATCTGCAGCGGTATTTGCAACGCTTGCCGACGTTTGCTCGTCCCGTCAACCGGCTGCGACGGCTGTGGCGGTGGGCGCAGCGTGAACCCAAGGTGGCTTCTTTGGTGGCGGCCAGTGGCGCATTACTGATCGCCGCATCGATCTTATTTGGTTTGCTGTGGCAGCAATCGGAACGTCATCGTACCCGTCTACAGGTGAGTCTCGGCCTTTCCACGGATCATATCTTCAAAGAAGACAATGATGCGGATCGTTTGCTACCCGATATTCCTGCCTCACTGAACTTCCGAATTCATCGCTTACGCGACGTAGTCAGTTTCTTGGAAACTTTGATCGCCGTAAATCCTAATGATCAACCAATTCGAAAGCGGCTGGCCGTCGCTTATTTTCAACTGGGCACAGCATTGCGAAAACGTGGAGATTACGACGAATGCTACGTTGCATATTGCGCGGCGCTGAAACTTTTCCAAACGCTTTCCAATGAGGATCCGGACAACTCGCAGCTGAGATTCGATATTTTTCACACGTTGTTGGGCTGCGCTTCCATCGAAGGTCGCAACGTTGTGGGCGGCGAGCAAGAAAAATCCATGCTGGCATTCCAGATCATCCAGGAATTGGCCCAAGTCGAACCGGGGAACGCGATATACGTGGACGCTTTTGCCACTCAATCCACCGTCCTCGCGGGCGCAATGTACAGCGAATTTGATTACAAGGAAGCGCGGCGGCACGCCCGTAACGCCATCCATAAGGCACGTCAGCTGGTCGAACAATTTCCTTGCGAGCAAACGTACGCAAGGCCCATCGTCACCGGTTTCCGGTACATAACGTTGTGCGATCTTGAGGAGCGCAAATACGATTCGGCACGGCAGGCGATAATTCGGGCCGTCAACGCGGCGCGGCAAATCGTTAAAGCAAAGGCAACCGCCGAAGACCGACACTTGTTGGCCAATACGTTAAACGTCGCCGCTTGCGTCGCCGTCAAACTGCAAGAATGGGAAGTGGCCGAAGCCTATCACGCCGATTCCATGCAACTGCTGAATCAATGTATCCGGGATCGGCCGGATCACGTGGAATTCGCTCCAGGTAAACAGATGATTAGCGAAATGTATCAGCACTTCATGGCAACGCAACAAATACAAAACGACTAGAATGCTATCCGGAGCACGCGCAAGCTAGTCATCATTTATGCACTGCAGCACGATATCGCGTTCGGGAGGGCAAAGGACGCCAACAAGGCGGACAAGCTGCAGACGACTGGCCACAGATTCACGGAAAGATTACGGGTGCCGATATCTTTGTGCTCGGCTCGCCGATTTGGCTTGGCGTTTAATCGAGTGTGGCCACGCCGGTCATCGAACGCATGTACGCTTACAGCGGCGACACAAACGATAAGGAACAGTTCCTGTATTACGGCAAACGGCGGGCTGCCTCATCACCGGCAGCGAAGACGGCGTGAAGGCCTGCTCGATGGACAACCTGTACGCCTTGCAGCACATCGGTTACATGATTTCGCCGCAAGCCGTTTGCGGCTGGATCGGCGATAGCGGGCATGCAACGCCGGCGCCCCTGACCGGTCCGCCATCGAGCAACCACGGCAGTCGCTCAGCCAACACCCGGTTACTGCCACGGTTACGCAACCCTACTGTCCGCATAACCGCACAAACCAGCGTGGCTGGCATGCGGAAAATTGAAGTCCAATGCGATTTCAATTAAGATGGGCGTTTTCGACACCTGGAAAACTCTATGCGCATTTTTGGCCGCAAAAGATCCAAGCAGCTGGGAGCCGATCAAATATCGGCTCGCGACCCATCGTCGTCGGCGGTCAACGCGCAGCTGAACATACGCAATGTCGATTTCATGCTGGATCAACCACGGCGGTCGTTTCGATTCCTGCGCTTCGACTCGACCAACAACTGCAATTTGCAGTGCGTGTACTGCCACAATCCCCGATCCAAAGAGCATATGGATCTGGAGAAAATCCGAGTGTTCTTTAACGAGCGAGTCGACAGCGTTGAAAATTTGACGTACGGATGTGTGATGGAGCCGACGCTTGACAAGCGGATGACCGACATCATGGGCGTCATTGCCGAATCACCGGGCCGGCCGCAAAAACGTTTTATGTTGCAGACGAACGGGTTGTTGCTGCATTTGCACGACTACCAGGCGATGAAGGCCGCCGGCCTCAACCGGTTGTCGGTCTCGGTCGACTCGGCCAGCACCGAGACGTTCAAGCAGTTGCGCGGTGGGGCCAGCTTGAACAAAGTCACCCAGAATTTGCAGGATTTTCGCGGGAAATGCCCCGACGTATTGATGCAATTCATGATCACAGTCAACACCGCCAACGCCGATGAATTGGACCAGTTACTGGAATGGGGGATCGATCTGGGGATCAACCGGTTTGTATTTCGCGAGATGTTCTTTCATCCCGAAAGCAAGATCGTGAACCACGCGGCCATGCACGATCTGTTATTGCCCGCAGGTCGATTTACCCAGATTGAGCAGGACATGACCGAAAAATTCCAGCATCGCACGCAGCTGTTTTTTTCGTCCTGCGAGACGCTGCGCCAGCACACGCGCGGGGTCAGATCCCATTCGCTGCCGCCGACCAAGCCGGACAAAATACGGGGTGCCATTGGCCGGGTGATTCCGTCGCAGGCCGAAATCAACATTTACGGTTGGCTGTTGTTGCCCGACGGCGCTGCGGATTCGATCGATATCTTATCGAACTCCGGCCATGTGGTTTCGGGAGTCCAGTGCAATCGCCCGGATATTCTGCAGTCGTTTCCCAAATTGGATCGGGCATTGCAATCGGGTTTCGAAGTCACGCTGCCGGAAGCCTGGTTTCGCACCGATGGCGGCCACGAGTTCATTCTGGAAGCCAATCGTCGTGACGAAGCCGTGTATCGATGCCGGATCATACGGGAAAAAAGCGACCGTCCCACGATCGGGCCAATCCGCCTCAGCGGCAACGATGTGGTGCGCATCGAATCTAACGGCACGTAAGCGCCGCCATCTTTTTTCGCTCGAGGGATGCAGCCAATCTCGAAAACCTGGCTGCCGGCAAATCGAATCGCTAGTGGCACAGGTACCCGGTCAGCAGCCGCACCAGTTCCAATTTCAGTTCTTGTTTCGAGATCTTCAACGTTCGTGTTTGCGGCGCCAGCGGATAGAGCAAGCGGTTGCGGCAGGCGACCACCACAAAGTACAGGCCAAGTTCGACTGCCCGCAACGGATCGGCATGCGTGATTTTGGAGCGGAAGCGGAGCAATGAGTCCAATAAAAAAGCGTACTGTTTGCGCCGCCGGGCGGCGAATTTTTTGGATTCAGCGGCCTTGGCAGATCGAGTCGCGTACTCGTACAAGGCGCGACTGAGATTCGGAATCTCCCCGTAGGTGTCCACAAAGTGCTGGACGATCAATCCAGCAACCTCTTCCAGAGAGCCAGCGGCGGCCGTGGTCTCCCGAAGTCGGGCCAGGCGATTCTCAAGCTGTTGTTCATATTCGGCATACAACACAGGAAGCAACGCGTTCTTGTCGCGAAACCGGGAATAAAACGACCCGATGGACGTCCCCGCCTGGTCGATAATTCGCCGCACCGAAATCGACTCGAACGGTTCCTGTCCCAAAAGTTTTTCCGCGGCCCGCAGAATTCGATCCTGGGTCTCGCGACTGCGATGCTGTTTGGCGGGTTGCAAAAGCTGGCTCATTGGCTTAAATTAGAACACTGTTCTAAATTTGTCAAGTGCAAGCTGCGGGCGGTCGTGCATCGGCGATCGACCCGGGGGAAACGATTTGGGAGCGACGACATGATTGGGCGCATCGGCAAGTTTCTACTGGCCGTGGTGGCGGGCTATGCCACCATGTTTCTGTTAATCTTGGCCGTGCAGGAAGGAATGTTCGGCGGAGTCAGTTTCTACACCACCGCAGTGCCGCAGCTGCTGCTGGCTGGAGCGCTGACCACCGCCAGCGCCGTGGCCGGCGGTGCGGTCGCTGCCTGGAGTTTTGGAAGACCGTTTTTCCCGCCAGCTTTCGCCATGTGCGGCTTGGTGGTTTTGGAAACGACTTACATGATCCTGGCCGGGCGGCTGGAAGGTCCGCTGTGGTTCGACGTGACGGCTGCCGGTTCATTGTTGTTTGGTATCCTGCTGGGTGCCCTTGTCATCCAGCGCAGCCAACCAGACGCCGTGCCTTCGGCCGATCCGCCACATTCGCCAGCTGAACCGGCATATGGTGATTCCAAGTCTCGATCATCTATTTGATCAATTCGGGAGTCACCTCGATCACCAATGTTTTGTCATCTCGCACAATTTCAAAAGAAATGGACGTGCCTTTCGCCAACGGTTCTGTGACCAGATCCAGCCAGTCCTCGGTCAGCTTGTGACCGTTGATGGATTTGATTTTGTCGCCTGTGGACAAACCTGCCTGATCGGCAGGTCCACCGGCGATGGCCTCACGAATCATGACGGAATTATTTCGTCTGCCAAAGGCGAGCCCGATACGATATTTGGGCAGGCTGGCGGCAACCTCTGGGTGATCGACGGCAGCCTGTTGCTGGATCAATTTCTCAATGGTTTGCGAAACCGTCATGGCCGCATTGTCGTAATTGGAAAGTACGGCGAACGTGTAACCCAATTCAGGATAAAACCTGAAATCAGCACTGATGCCGGGAGCGCCTCCGTTATGTCCGTGGTTTCGCAGGGCTCCCTTGCCGTGCTGTCCAAACAGATAGGCGTAGTGCATATCCGGACCCATTCGGACTTTTCCGTCGAGCATGATTTGCTTTGTTTCGGGCTTCAGCAATTTGTCTTGTTGCAACGCTATCGAGAATCGCAACAAGTCTCGCACGGTGGAAAATCCTCCACCGGCGGGGCCGCCCTTAACCGAATGCATGAACAAGTTGTTGCGTCGCGGCCCGTCATCGCCAGTGCCGTCGTAGTTGGCGCGGGTATAACCGATCGCCAAATTGGGAACAGGCCGATCCATTTCATAGCAATCGGTATTTTCCATGCCGGCGGGTTCAAAGATGTTTTCGCGAACATAGTCGTAATACGACATGCCCGTCACGTGCTCGATGATCAAACCCAACACGACGGGCCCAGCATTGCTGTACTGAAAACGGTCGCCCGGTTCAAATGACAAGGGATCATCGGAGAAGGTGGGCACCAGATCTTCGACAGTTCTGATTGTCTTCCATTTTGCTTCATACTTGTCATTCCAATAACTGCCCATGCCCGACGTATGCGTCAGGAGATGGTGGATCGTCACATTGTCGGTCACATCCTTGTTCGGGTAGTTGGGTACGTGTTTGCCGACGTTGTCTTCGAACGACAGTTTGCCTTGTTCAACCAGCTGGCAAATCGCCACCCCGGTGAACATTTTGTTCATCGAACCAAGGTTAATCTTGGTATCGAGATTGTTGGGCACATGGAATCGTTTGCTTGCCATTCCATAAGCGCGTTCAAAAATCGTCTCCTCACCTTTTGCCAACAAAACCGTCCCTGAGAACTGGTCGCGTTCAATCAGCTGTTGCATAAATTCTTCGAGCGATGTTGCCAGGTCGAAATCGGAATCCTGGCTTCCCGTGGAATTCGCGCCAGCAATCAAATCGATTGATGTAAATCGATGTGGGGCATCTTGTTCAACCGAAAAGCCAATCGATGCAGGCACGTCGTCAGCCACTCCGTCAAACAACAACTGCGCTGACAACTTATCCACGGGCCGAGCGCCCGTGAACGTGGCATCGGCATATGCCGCCCGCGTCCTCTTGATCATTTGCAACAGTTTAGCTCGGCCATGTTTCTCCAGAAATTCTTTGGAAACGCTTGTGTCAACGAACTCTTGCAACGACTCATCACCCGTACTCTGCAGCAGATTACGAAGTTGCACCAGCCCTTTGAATCGGGGAGAGTTCGGATCGGGCCGCTGTTGCGCCCAGCAGTTCGTAACCATCAGCAACAGGACCACGAGGGCTTGGACAAACGCACTGGGGGTTCGGGTCATGGCGTGCTCCGTTCGAGTGGCGGACATGGATTGACGCTTATAAGTCGCCTCACGTCCATTGGAGCCCCCGGAAAATTCCCAAGATTTCCCGTAATACTTTGTCAACAGCTTTTTTTTGTCTCTTGCGACAGCATGCAGGGTGGCAACATTCATCCAACGGACTGCCAAGCGAGACTAATTGAATGACTGAGCATAAATGGCACCCCGACAACCATTCGGGCGGCTTCCCGCTAGTATGCGTTCCGTTATTTCCACTGAGGAATTTTGCGAAACAGGTCATCGGCGGCCGGGTTAAATGGTAAATTGTGCGGGTCTGATTCAGCTGTCCGCCGTATTTCTTCGTAATTCGGGAAAGATTGAAATGATGTTAAGTCGAATCGCCGTCTTTGGATTGATTGTGGCCACTGGTTTACCCGCCATCGAAGCCAGTGACTGGTTGAGATTTCGCGGCCCGAACGGATCTGGCATCAGTGCCGATGCCCAATCGGCGCCGACGAGATGGAGTCCACGTCAAAACATCAAATGGAAAACGGAACTCTCAGGTGCCGGCGTGTCGAGCCCGATCGTGGTTGGCGACCGGATTTTTGTTACCTGTTATTCCGGTTATGGCATGGATCGAGCCAATCCCGGCGAAATGAAAAATCTCAAGCGGCATCTGTTGTGTTTTAATGCCGATACCGGCGAAAAAATTTGGGAAGCGACCGTTGATGCCGTTCAACCCGAAGATCCGTTTAGTGGCGCAGGTGTTCCCGCTCATGGTTACGCATCACATACGCCGGTCTCCGATGGACAGAACATTTATGTGTTCTTCGGCAAATCAGGTGCGCTGGCTTTTGACATGGACGGTAATCAGTTGTGGCAAACACGGGTGGGTACCGAATCGGATCCAAACCGCTGGGGATCCGCATCCAGCCCTGTCCTCTACAACGACACTTTGATCGTGACCGCTTCCGCCGAAAGTCAGGCACTTGTCGGTTTAGACAAGAAGACGGGCAAAGAGATTTGGCGACAAGAGGCAGCCGGAATGGACGGACTGTGGGGTACGCCGGCATTGGTCGAAGTCGGGGACGGGCGCCAGGAACTCGTGCTAAGTGTCGCCGGCGAAGTTTGGGGAATCAATCCCGAAAACGGCAAGTTGCGATGGTATTGCAAGGCTGCCGAATCGGATCAAGCGTCGACCAGTGCCGTGATCGAGGATGAGACCGTTTTTGCCGTGGGCGGACGCGGCGGCGGCTCGATTGCCGTACGCGCAGGAGGCAAGGGCGACGTTACCGAATCGCATGTCAATTGGACCGGTCGCAACTCCAGCCGATTCGCTTCACCCGTCGCCTACGAAGGTCAACTGTTGCTGGTCGCCGACAACATCTTACACGGCATTAATGCCAGAAACGGCGAAAGCGTGTTCCAGGTACGGCTGGAAGGCGTCCGCACAAGCGGATCAAGTGGCGGTCGCGGAGGATTCGGCTCATTAGACTACGCCTCACCAATCATGGCCGGCCGCAAGCTGTATTACTTGAAGGGCAATGGACAAATGTTCGTATTTCAGCTGGGAGAGAATATTGAGCAGATTGCGGTCAATCAATTTACCGATGATCAAGAATCCTTCGGTGGAACGCCAGCGTTAAGCGATGGCCGGTTGTTCGCCCGCTCCAACAAACACCTTTATTGCGTGGTGAACGGGCCATTTGACGAGTCCCAGGAGCCTGAACCTGCTGCCGTAGATGCGGATGAACCGCAACAGCGTGGCGGTGGCCGCGGAGGCGAAGGCCGGCGCCGGTTTGATCCCGCCGCGTTCTTCGATCGAATGGACGAAGACAAAGATGGTTCCCTGTCGGCCGCCGAGTTGACCGGTCCCTTGCAGGATCGCGGCGAACAACTCGACACCAACAAAGATGGCTCGGTTTCCCGCGAGGAGTTTCAAGCCAATATTCGCAACTTATTCAGTCGCGGAGCACGTGGTGGTCGAGGCGGAGGACGCGAAGACAACCGACCGGATCGCCCCACTCGCCCTGAATTTGATCAGGGCATCGGTGATGACTGACTTCAGACGCTGCATTTGTTAAACGGCCACCTGCCCGCACCCCGAACGCCTCAACAACGATGTTGTTTGATCGGTACGGATAACGGACGAGTTATTCAATCTTTGCTGTGAAGTGGCCGAAGCGTGTCACCATGAAACGCAGCTGCTGCTGAATGTATTCGCCGCGGCCGAATCACGTGTCAATCCCGGTAGCCAAAAAAATGATCATCGTTTATTTGCAAGTCATTAAACGGCAAGCTTGGCGACTTCACTAAAACGTCGCAAAATGTTCCGCTGAAACGCCGAGCTTTAACGAATCGTTTTGTGACAGAACCGCACACGGCGACGCACAGACACCGGCAAAAAGCGCAACGGTTCGATGGGGTCACGATCTAGGTGGCAGGCGGATGCGGACCCTAACCGTTTAATTTGTTTGGTGCGCTCGCGGTAGCAGGATCGTCTAAACGGGGCCACCGATTAGTCGATTGAGAATCGACACGAGGGTACAGAAGTTGCTCTCACTTAGCCGCATGAGTCTGCACAAAACTGGACACATCTCGGATTTTTTGTTGTTGAACCTGCGGTGAGCGAGATTGGGCAAATAGCCAGCAGTCCCCGCGTATCACAGGGTTTATGCCCTGTGTCTAAAGAAGGCCACGTCCAAGCGCCTCGGTCTCATGACTTTAGCACTGCATCGACCGATTGCGCCAGGCGCGATCCGTGACACCGTGAGCAATTTAGACGGACAAAGCAAGAAAGGAGCCCTTCGATGAATGTCAAAACATCAATTCTTGCTGGAGTGTTGGCGATGGGATTTTTGTTTCCCCAGATTGCCTTCACCCAACAGCTAACACCGATTGAGCAATTGGGAAAGAAATTGTTTTTCGCCACGATTTCGCAACCTTCTCGAATGTCATGTGCCAGCTGCCACGCTCCGGACATGGGCTGGACCGGGCCGGTGGCTGGCATCAATGTGCACGGCGGCGTTTATCGGGGCGCCGTTCCGCAGCGGTTTGGCAACCGCAAGCCACCCAGCACCGCCTATACCGCCTTCAGCCCAGTTTTTCACTACGATGCCACGCTCGATGAGTTTGTTGGCGGGAATTTCTGGGATGGCCGGGCAACCGGCGAGATCCTGGGCAACCCTGCCGCCGACCAGGCATTGGGTCCGTTTTTGAATCCAGTCGAACAGAACATGCCCAGCCCGGCCGCCGTCATCGATCGGGTCGCGGCGTCAAAAGACGCCGAATTATTCGAGCAAGTATGGGGGCCCGGTTCGCTCGACTACGACCCGGCAATACCGGGCAGTGCCGAAGCAGTCTACGACCTGATCGGACTTTCGATTGCCAACTATGAAGCGTCGGCGGAAGTCAACCCATTCAGCTCGAAGTTCGATGCCTACTGGACGGTTAGCATTGCGTTGGGCCACGATCCGGCGGATGTCGGCTTGGCCAATGGTGACAAATCGGTACTTGATCCTCTAAATATATTGACTGACCAGGAATTCGACGGACTGATCGAATTTGGCGAATACTGTGCGCGTTGCCACGTCAGTCATGTTCCCGGACCTGGTGGAATGCCGCCGCTGTTTACCAATTTCGGATACGAGAATATTGGCGTGCCCAGGAATCCGGAG
>JBFILF010000055.1:0-16083 GCA_041599835.1 Pirellulaceae bacterium | reverse complement strand
TGTTGTGCCGGGCTGGTGATGCATCAACTGATGAATGATTTTTCCTTGACCGCACGCGGTTTTGACGCGGCCAACCGGGTCGACGTGGACCGGGTCGAATCGCTTGTGCAACTTGGGCGTGACGCAGTTTAGCAGCCGCGTTCCACGTTTGATATTTGTTATTTAAATCTGAAATCCTAATTCCTGTGTGTGAATCGATGACGATGAAGGGTTGGCTCGGGTGGTTGATTGGGTTCAGTTTGGGATGCGGACTCGCCAGTCCAACCGCCTTTGCTCAACACACCATTGTGCTTCGCGATCTGACGCTGATCCGAAACGTCACGATCGCCGACGTGGAAACGGACGGGCTGCGAGTGTCCGACAACGGCGTGTTGCGACTGGTGTTGTGGTGTGATTTGTTGAAAGTCGCAACCGGCGATGCCGACGCGGACGAGGCTCGCCAGGCCGCGGTGAATCAAAGCATTCAGCAAATCGGATTGCCCTGGTATCGGATACGCGAGCGATTGCGGATCGGCGATTTTGCTTCGCTTCAACCGACCGCCGATCGATTGCGTGACCAAGTCAAAAATGTCCCCGGTCTGGCCATGTATTTTGCTTGCGCCGGCCAGTTTCACGCGGCGCTGGACGACGGTAATCGAATCGCCGCGGTGGAACCGCTGCTGCAAATCATGCGGATCCGCCGCCAGTCGCCGACACCGATGGCCGAATACGACGCGGCAGCCAAATTGCGATTTGACGATACCGGAATTTGTTTGAATCTGTTGCCGGTGTGGTTCGATACCGACGACGCCGAGCTGGAAAAACTGATCGGCCGGATTACCAGCGAACCGGAACTAGTCGAATTGCCGGCGGGATTCTACTACCATTCGCTGTTAATCGCCCATGATAAGAGCAAACAAGTGCCGGCTGCCGATCCGCGGTACGGGGATTGGACGTCGCGCTTGTCTGCGCAATTGGCATTTCTTAACAACCAACCAGGCGATTTGGCCACCGCCGATTCGATTGAGCACTTGCCACACGGTACGGCATCCCACGCCATCGCGGTATACTATCACGGTCTGGCCCAGATGCGATTGACTTCGTCCGCGACTCCGCCGTCCCACCCGACGCAGTGGGCGATCACATTGTTGCAGATACCGGCGAGTTACGGTGACCGATTTCCCGAGTTGTCGGCTGCGGCGATTTTTCACGTGCTGCAGTCGCTTGACGGGGATGCTGTCGGGCGCGAGTCGTTGTCTCGCGAGTTAGGTGAAAAGTATGCCCGAACGCACTTCGGGAAGCGGTACTTGCGTGAGACCGCTAATCAGCGATAACCGCTCGTCGACCAGAGAACAAGGAAAGCCAGTTGCAGCAGTTACGTTGGTTAATGATCGGCGCTTTGCTGTTTGCCATCAGCCATGCGATGGTGGAACGATCATCCGCCCAGGACACGTCCCCGGTCGCTGTTCCGCCAACCGAGCGCGGCGAGGAAATCGAGAAACAGAAACCGACGCTGGTACGCATGCTGCTGGACGGCAACCCGGTGGGCCTGGTGATTGTCGGTTTGATTCTGATGCTGTCTGTGGTGGCCACCTATTTCATCATCGTGCATGCGGCCACGATTACCCGCCGCCGTCTGATGCCAGAGCACGTGATGACTGAATTGGAACGGATGTTGGCCGAAGGCGAGATCAATGCGGCCGTGGAATTTTGTCACCGGACTGAGAATTATTCACTGGCCACGGAAGTGATCCTGGCCGGCATTCAGCGCTACCAGATCAGCGATTTTGGGTTCGCCGATTACCGCTCGGCGGTGGAGGAAGCCGGCGAGGACCAGACCGGCCGCCTTTATCGCAAGACCGAAGTGTTAAATGTGATCGGATCGATCGCGCCGATGCTCGGGTTGACCGGTACGGTGCTGGGCATGATCGAGGCGTTCAATACCATTGCCGCGCGCGAAGGGATGGCGCGTCCCGAGGAACTGGCCGGCGGCATCGGGCAAGCATTGATCACCACGTTGTTGGGTCTGGTGGTGGCGATTCCCACGATGGTCGCCTTTAGTTTCTTTCGGAACAAAATTGACTCGCTCGTGTCGGAAGCTGGTAAGCGGATAGAACGAATCATGAGTCCGCTGGGCCGCAAAAAATAAATGATTGATCCGCGCCCATGAAATTATCCAGGCATCGTCGCATCACTCGTTTGGGCATCAACATGACGCCGATGATCGACATTGTGTTTCTGTTGATCATTTTTTTTATGACGGTTTCCCAAATCACACATTCACTGGAACATCCGCTGAATTTGCCGGATATCGAACAGGGTGGCGAGTCGCCGGAGACGATTTCGATCACGATAAATCTGGACGATGAAGGCCGGTTGATTATCGCCGGCCGGCAGTACTCGCTGGCCGAGGCGCTGGCGGCCACGCAACGAGAACTGGAGCGCTCGCGGCAGCGACCAGCGCGGTTGAACATCTTGATTCGGGGCGACCGCGATTGTCCGGGCCGGTTTGTCAATGAATTGGTGCAGGGCCTCAACGAGTTGGGTGTTTATCAAATCCGCCTGTCGGTTCAAAGCCAGGCAGGACGACAACCATGAGACTCAGTAAGTTTCGACCGTCCCGGGAAACCCGGCTGGAACTGTCCACCACGGCCATGATCGATGTGGTGTTTTTGCTGTTGATTTTTTTCCTGGTCACGACCACGTTCTTTCGCCCCGAACGGCATCTCGATCCGAACATCAAAGTCCAACAACAATCGGGCGCCGATACCATGCAGGATATTGAGCCGGCGGTCGTGGATGTACTGAGAATCGATGGCCAGCCTCGCTACCGGCTGGGCACGCTCACCACCGGCAATATCAGCCGGATTTTTGAGCAGCTCCAGCAGTTCCCCAATAAATCCAAGGGCGCCTATGTTCGCTTGTCCGACGACGTGCCGTACGGGATGGCTGCGCAAGCCATCAATGCCTGCCGTCAATCCGGTTTCAACTTGATTTCGTTTATGCCGCTCCGCTAAAACCATTTGTATCGGCACTTTGACTAATGCCAATCAAATATGATGTGCATCGACACGTGAGGGAGCTGTACACCTAATGCCGCCCTCTCGCGGTCGCGGTTGGGTAGATATCGGAGCAAGCTGCGATCGGCACAATGCGAGCATTTATCGATGGAGGCAATCAGCCGTTCTTACCGGTCCGGCCTTGTCGCCTCCTTTCTCTGATCGGCTGCGCGATCGGCGCTTTGGCTGCGGCGGGTGATCGCTGTGCGGGCCAACAGGAACCAACCGATCCGCGCTTGCCCAAGATCATCGTTGCCGGGGAAGGGGAGCCCGAATTTGCTCGTGAGCCCATGCCAACCAGCGACCCGGCAGGACAACTCAAGTCGTATTTGCGCTTGCATCGGTTCGACCAGCTGTTGGTGACGTATGTGGAACAACAACTGGCCGCCGCCACCGATGCATCCGCTCGCGAGGCATTGGCGCGAGAACTGGTCAGTCTGTACACCGGATTCCTGACGGCGGAAAATCGTGATTCTGACGCGGTCATGGAACGACTCGATCAGTTGTCAACTCGCTTTCCAGATGCGGTGTCGTTGATGACGCAAGCCGCGATCCTGGTCGGCAAATACCGCTTGGCCAAGTCACAATTTGAGTCGTGGATCTGGCAGCGTGAAAATGATCGGTTGCGCAAACGGGTCGCGACTCAATTTGCCGGCGTGATCGACCGAGCCGAACAATTGCGCGGCGCGGCGCTACGCCGCAAGGACGAACCCGGCGGCGACGACACCGAAATCGATCGAGCCCGACAGGAGTCAGTAGCCATCGCATCCCAGGCACTGTACTTGCAGACCTGGGCGCAATATTACGCAGCGGTTACCGCGGAACCGCAACCGTCTCCGCAACTTTTCGAACCGTGCCGTGCTGGATTCCGCGCGTTGCTGCAAATTCCGGACGAGCATGATATTGACGATCTAAAACCGAATTGGTTTGAACTGGATTCGCAGTGGTCGTGTCGCTCGGTGCTGGGCATGGCCCTGGTGTGCCAGGCGATGGGCCGCCAGGAACAGGCCGACTATTGTTTTCAATTGCTGGGAATGCCATCAGTTCCTGCGGAAGTGCAATCGTATCGCGCCGTTTGGCAGTTCCACGCCAGTTATTTTCCGGGGCAAATTGAACGAGCCGCGGAGATCGCCGCCGGTTGGCAACAGCAACCCGATGTGCGCCTTGGCCGGGAACTGTGGTCGACCGTAGCCATGGCCGGCGTGACGTGGCCCGACCGCGAGGCCAGCCAGGCGCATCAACTGGCACTCATCGGGTTGGCGGGATTGGCTCGTGAAAACGAGTTTGCGGCGATTGACCAACTGGTCAACAAGCACGATTTCAACATTAGCGGCGATGGCTTTTTTGCCAAATGGCTCGGCGGCTACCTGAAACTCATCCGGTCACCCAACGGGTCTCAAGACGAAATGGTCCAAGCCGCCGAAATGCTCGCAGCGGCGCTGAAAAACCCCGGCGCGGGAGGAAAATTGATCGATCGCGCGCGTTGTCGATATCATTACGCAGTGGCGTTGTTTCACGCATCGCAATTCCAAATCGCAGCCGAACAGTTTCGTCGCGTGGCGACCATGCTGCGATCGCTGGATCCGGTCATGGCCGAACAAGCTATGTGGTTGCGATGCCAGGCGCTGGACCGGCTGGCGCGAACAGACTCGCAATGGTCCCGCGGATTGGAATTGTCGTTAATAGAATTCCAGGAATCGTTTCCCGATTCGGCCAATGCTGACATCGCAGGTTTTCAACGTCTCATGCATGACCTGGCCGACGTGCCCGCTGAAACAGCGATCGAGCGATTGCAGCGGATCGCGCCGGGCCAGCCCCAATTTGAAATGGCCAGCTATGAAATCTGTCGCTTGCAGCATCTCCGCTGGAATCAAGCGATGGCGGGGGTGTCTGCCGCTGCTTCGGCGTCTGCCGACAGTGTCGACAAGCTGCGGCAAACTGCCGCTGCGGTGTTGGCGGCGGCACAACGTCATTTGGAAACGCACGACACGGATGAAACCCAATCGACATTACGTCATGTCAAAGCATGTTTATTAGCAGCTGATGTGTGCTTGCGAACGCCGCCCGCCGATTTGGCCAGTGCGACCCAATGGCTGGATCATTGCCATCCCTGGTATGAGGTGTTCATGGCAGACATGGAAATCAGTTCGGAATATCACCATTTGCTCATGTCGTTGGCGGTCGCCTCCAATGATCGTGCCGCGATCAATCGGCATGCGAGTTGGCTGGTCAGTCGATCCGATCTGCCCGCGTATCGCCGGGCGGCATTAATCGCCCAGGCGCAGCTGATCGACGGGGACGTCGAGAATTCCGCCGGCCCTGAGCAACAAATTCAACTGCAGCGGGCAATTGAGGTGTATCAAGCGCTGGTCGATCAGTTCGCCGCCGAGCAACTGTCGCTTGCCGACTACCCCAACGCCCAAGTGGCCACGTGGAAACTGGCCGCTTACCTG
Organism: Pirellulaceae bacterium; assembly: GCA_041599835.1. Taxonomy (GTDB): domain Bacteria; phylum Planctomycetota; class Planctomycetia; order Pirellulales; family Pirellulaceae; genus CAJQPP01. The sequence continues at coordinate 10,592 of JBFILF010000055.1, read as the reverse complement.
TCGCAGTTGGGATTTGAAAGTCAGGCATTGCCACATTGGCGGCGGTTGCACGAGTCATTTCCCCTGGAGCGAGTATATGTGTTGGAGCTGGCCCGCTTATGCACCAGAATGCGGCGGAGCGACGACGCGGTGGAGCTGTGGCGTAAAATTGTGCACCATACCCGCCAAGGCAGCGAGGACTGGATCGAGGCAAAATATAACTTGATTGCAATTATGTTGGAGACCGATCGGCAACAGGCCCAGCAGATCTATGCTCAAACCATCACGCTGGTGCCGGAAGTGCCGCCCCCCTGGACTGACAGATTTGCCGCCGTGGCGGAAATCTTGAACAACAAGTGAGATTTTCGTGGACCCTACATCCGAGCAGGAATTTGATAAGCCGCGCGACTCTCGATTGCGGGAATTTCTGCGTCGTGCCGGCCCCATCTTGGCTGCCGAACGCGGATGGAACGAGCGAAGTCGACTCAAACTGAAATCGCTGGCCGAAGATTTAATGTTGCCTTATCCGTTGTACGAAAAGGCCATCCAGCGATTGCAGTCTGGCGAGCTGAACTGGGACAAGTTTCTATCCCTGTATGAAAAAAAATATGTTCAGTATTTGCAGGCGGAACTGTCGCGGGCCAAAGGCCGAAACAAGGTCCTCACCGCCAGTCACGAAAAAAAAGCGCTGCGGATCGCCAAAAAAAACTTCCAGATCCCCAGCCAACGCGCCCGCCAGTTGCTACGGCAGGTCACCGAAGACATGGGCATGAGCCGCGTCAGCCAGTCCGACGCTCAGGAACATGTCGAAGATTTAATCGCCCAGACCTTGGGTTCCTCCACGCACGTCTCTGGTAAGACGCGCAGTCGAATCCTCGCGGCAGGCAAACGTTGGGGCTTGGATACGGACCGCATCAATGCCCTGATGCAGACGGCCGTTGACGAGAACTTGCGGCGACGTAAACCCGCTAATCCCATCTGGATAAAAACCGCTGCCGGTGCCGTGGCTTTGGCGTGCATGGCTTGCGTTGCTTATTTCGCCTACATCATTGCCGGCGGCGGCGGTGCAACAACCTATCGCGAACCGAACTTGGAGCGAGTGGAGACACCCAAAACCGACGAATTGAATGCGACGTTTCGGCAAGCTGCCTGGTGGAGCCCGCAAACCGGAACGCTGTTTGCAAAAATCCAACCTTGGTTAGCGTCGCATGAGTTGCCGGTGCACCAAATCACTGCCAGCGATCCAGCCGAACGTGAACAGGGGCTTCGTCGTTTGTTGCAAGCCTACTTCGTGAATCGGGGACGAGATGACGAGGAGGTGGGGCCGTTCATTTCAAACTTGCTCGCCGACGCATGCCAAGAGGAAAACGTGAATTTGACGGGTTTGTTTGCCTGGTTCATTGAACTTCCCCCACAGAAACTGCCACGCGAGGCATCTACTTACCGCAACGCTCTGGCGGCCGTCGATCTGCTGGCCGATTGCTACGATCGTTGCAGCGATCCGCTAAAAAAATCTCGCATTAACCAGGTAGCACTGGAAACGACCGGCATCGAACTCGCACCGGGTTCGTCAGAATTCGTCACGCAAAGTCGACAGGCGATCGCCGAACAGCATTGGCAAAAATTGAGTTTGATGAGCTATTCCGATCCAGTCCATACCGCGAAATTGGTTGAGCCCCTCGGCGAATTGACGCGTGACTGGTTTGCCGATCATGCGACATTCGAATTGGCAACCGTTACGACGATACTGCGTGTACGGCCCTCCGTGTGGCGATCATTCAAAAATTCCTTGGCTCGGATGATCGAAGAAGCGGACGCGGATCAAGTTTTTGAATGGAACCAGTTGAACCAAACACTGGACGATTCGGATTTGTCCGACTGGCTGACCCGCCAACTGGCCATCCGTATCGGCTTGGAAACGGACAACGTACCGCCGCGCCGGCTGCGTCAATCCATTAGCGCGCACCTGGATCGAACCGATGAAAAAGACAGTACCTTTCATTCACGTTGGGTACGGCTGCAACGGCTGGGTAGTCGCGCCGCTGTGGACCAGCTGGATTTCAACCACATCCAGCCGCAAGTCATTGCCGATACCGCATTTTTTGCCACGCTGGCCTGCGTGCTGCATCGAGCTCAAGTGACCGGTGACCGGGCGCTATTGACGCTTTTCGACCAGATCAGCCGCGAGCAACCGCGTGACATTTCGCTCAGGTCGTTGAGAAACACTCCTTATCCGGACAACTTGCCGGTCTACCGGCGGATCGGGCGGCGGCCATTGCCCAGCGACCATCGCAATCTGCGCGAGTCGCTTCAAAAACTAGAGACGTTTGATCAACAGTCGCCGGCGGTCAATGCGATTGCCCTCGAGCGGTTGTCAGCTTCCGCAGACCGGTTTCGCGATTTGGACGCGGAACAGGCGACAATGCTTGCGCGTTTTCTGCTGGCCGCTCAAGACACGGCAGAAATCATTGCAATGGAAAAACACGCACCGCAATTCCAGCATTGGGCCAACCTGTCGATTGCCCTCGCCGATGAAATTCCGGACAGCCAGGCGAAATTGGATCATGCGATCACCATTGCCAACCTGGTCACCGGCCTGACGTTTGAAGCCGCAACCGACGGTTCCTGGCAGCCAGCATTGCAAACGGCCATCCTGCAACGTGTGGCGCTGGGCTTGCAATTCACGGCCGAAGAGAACGGCGAAGATGTCGGATTCCGGTGGGACGAATTGCGGTCCTATCTTCTGGAACTGAATCGAATCCGCGCGCAAGCGCTAGACATTGATCAGGCATCGATCAGCGCGGCCACGACGGCTCTGGAATTGAACCGACTGATGATCGACCGGTTGATCGAAACTCATGGCACATGGCGCCGCGCTGCCGATTCGTTGGACAAGTTGGCGGATCAAGAGCTGCCGCGGTACGTATTGAGCGGTCAGTTAATGGTGCACGCCGTTTCCCAAATTAATTCGCCCGTTGCTAACCAACAGCGGCACCCGGAGCTAGTGGCGCAATTCGCTGCGCGAAATCAAAACGCCGAATCGATTGTGCAACAGTTACTAAACAACGAACTCACCTTGTATCAACTATGGTCCGCCACCTCCGATTAATTCAGTCGCCAGTGACCGCGCTAGCCGCTTGGGTGGCTTTGACGCTAACGCCGCTTGCCGGCTTGCCGGCGGATGTGGTGTACCTGGCCGATGACACTCGAGTGTTCGGGCGGCTGGACCGCCAAACCGATGAACACGTGTTTTTCCAGCAACGCATTGGACCCAACCAGTATCGGGAACGCACGATCCGCCAAGACCAGATCGTGACCATGGTTCGCACAATTGACCAAGACCGCCTCGCCGCCCTCAGGCCCGACAACCCAGCAGACTATCGTGACTATGCCGAAGAATTGGCGGCCGCCAGCGACGATCCCGAAGCGCGAGACCTGGCCCTGCGGCTCTATTTGTTGACTGCCTACCTCGCGCCACACGACCTGCGCGAAAGTGCTCTGCTGGGAATGATCCGCGTAGCTCGCAACGACATGGAACGGCGCCGCTGTGAGGTCCTGGCGTTTCAATTGCTGGGGCGCCATCTGATCCGCGCCGGTGACCCGGTCGCGCCGACCGATCCGTTCGAGGCAATCGATAGGGCAGCGGTGCAGGATCTGCTTTCGGCCATTCGTCTGATTCGCCGCGGTCGTTCGCCGGCCTCCGCCTCCTTGATCGATCAACCGCCACAGCGCCGAGTGATTCAGCGGTTTTCGCACATCTGTAGCTGGCAGGAACTCGTCAACTGGTCCAACCAAACCGAACTGTCGACGGCGGATCTGGCAAAACTGCTGCGCTTGGAACTGGCATTAATACGTCAAGCCGACGATTCCACGTCGGATGAACCGCCGCCAACCGAGGGGCCGCCAAGTGCTTCGTGGAGTCGCACACTGCGCCAGAACGCACAGCCGGTCGCGTTGGTGGATTTTTCCAACGTGTGCGAGTTCGACGTCAACCATTCAGTTTTTCGCGATGGGCAATGGACCTCGCCGGAAGAAAACTAAGAAATATTTGGTCAGCGGCCCTACAATTACAGGTGTGGGCTGCCAAAATTCGCCCAGAAACGGTGGAAGCAATTGACCGAAAGAGTGTTAAACTGAATAAATATAAAGAATAAAGCCAAGTGCTTGTTTGGAGTTTGATTATGTTTCGCTTGCTCATCATAGCCGTGATCACGGCCGGCCTGCCGTTCTTCCCGCAACAAATCGGCTCGCCAACAAAATCAGTTGATGTCGAAGACATACAACGAATGATCGACAAGGCAGGGTGGATGTACCGCGACGGCGAATATCAGAAATGCGCCGTCGAAGTGCGTCGAGCTCAACGCTACATTGAAAAGATTTTTCGCGAATCACACGGAACTCTCAGTAATCAACTCAAACAGCAATACCTGCGGCTGGAAAAAGCCCACCGATTGCTCCGACAACAGGGCGTCGATCTGGTCGATTTGAAGCCGTGGCCCAAACCGGGATCCCGAGTCCGGCACCTGGCCGCAGACAATTCTACGAAGGGATCGTCCAGTTACGGAAACGCGGGAGAGTCCCGTGGCAATCCGTTTGGGACGACTGGGGGTACACAGCGGAGCGGCGATCCATTTGCCCAGTCCGGCTCCCGCTCAAGCGATTCAAGCGCTACTGCCGGCGGCGACCCGTTTGCACAATCGAACGCGTCCGGGTCGAAAAGTTCGTCCGGCAGCTCGCGCAGTGGTGATCCCTTCGCCTCTGGTGCGCCTCCCACGGACTCCTCGTCGGGTCAGTCGGAAAACATGCGGAGTGGTGATCCGTTTTCACAGGCAGGCTCGTCATCAGGTGATTCCGGCAAGTCGCGCAGTGGCGATCCATTCGCAAATCCGGGTTCCAACGAACCCCCAAAAGAACGTGGCGGCGATCCGTTCTCGAACGCGGGTTCCAATGAACCTCCCACAGAACGCGGCGGAGATCCGTTTGCCCAGCCAGGTTCGTCGTCTGATGCGGCCAAACCGAAAAACAGTAGTGGTTCGTCGGACGCCCCAGTCGACGATCCGTTTGACAGTGGCGGTAACCAGTCGGCCGATGCTGGCGGCACTACTGGTTTGAGTTTCACCAAAGATATCGCCCCGATATTGGTGACCCGCTGCGGCACATGTCACGTGGACAAATCGCGAGGCGAATTGAGCATGGCCAGTTACCGTTCGTTGATTGAGGCCGATTCGATCATCTCTCCCAAGGACGCGGATGACAGCTTGTTGATTCAAATGATTGAAGATGGCGAAATGCCGCCGCGCGAATCCGTGCCGGCCGCCGATCTGAAAAAGTTGCGACAATGGATTGACCAGGGCGCCCAATTTGATGGCGATGATGAGTCGGCTAACATCTCAACATTTGCCAATTCGCGGGGTGGCCGGCGGGGGCGTTGAGGCCGGCCTTTCGATTCAGCATCTATTGCAGGCTGCGGGAGACTCACTGGATTGCGTAGGCCAAGTTGTCCGGTCGATCCGCTGGAACAAGCCTGGATTGAATTCCGATTGCAATGGTTATCCGCTGCGCTCGGTCCTGAGGCAATGCGTTCCGCATCGTTTGTCACTCCGGCCCAGTTGGGGATCGCCGATCCATTATCGGCAGAGCAATTGCCGTCGGTGTTCGAGCGATTGCAACGGATAGCCTTCCCGACCAAAACGCCTGTTTCGCTCGTATTCGGTGAAACACCATTTGGCGAACCAGATGCTGAGCATGCGCGAACGATCAGCATCCCGCCGCGCGCGCTTTCGGCCTCGCTTTCCAAACTAATGGCTAATCTGGTTGTCGACGTGTGTTTCCGCCGCCTGCAGGATACGGGCGCCCTGCACGGCGAAGTCCGGTCCGACCTGCTGGCCGAATTAGCGTCGGTTTATTTTGGCCTGGCGTATTATCCCGCCAATGAATGCGTCGGTCGGCGTTTGTCGACCGGCATTTCGATGGAACAGTTGTCGGTGCCGGTTAAACAGCGAAACATGACGGGCCGCATGTTTGGATATGCGTTAGCACTGTGGATCCGCGCTCGCGGCGATCTGGATACACCCTGGCTGGATTCGTTGCGGCTGGACGTGCGGGAGGCGGTGGCCAGTTCATTGAAATACCTGGACCGCGTCGGGCAGCCGTTTTTCTGTTGTGAACATCTCGGCCACGATCCGGAACGATTGACCCGTCCCCAAATCGAGTCATTGTTAAATCACGAGTCGACAACGCACGTGATTATCGGTTTATGGCAACTGGGACAATTCGATGATCCCGGCCCAGCCGTATTTGAGCGAGTGTTGCAGTTGCTGGATCATGCCGTACCCGAAATTCGCTGGACTGCCGCCCAAGCGTTGGCGTTGTCCAGCGACGCTTCGCCTGCCATCGTGCAAGGCCTGGTGCAATCACTTAGCGATCGCGAAGGCCAGGTTCGAGCCAGCGCCGCCACTTCGTTGGGCTATCTGCGCCCGGACAATCAACAGGTGATCTCGCAAATCACGCGGATGTTACAGGATCCGGATCGCCATGTCGCGCATAGTGCCGGGTGGGCGCTGGGGCGTTTCGGTAAAGCGGCGGCGTTGGCCTCCCGAGGACTGGCGCTGTTATTGCGGCAATCGTTAATCGATTGCGACCATTGGTCCATCGACATGCTAGTGGGGTCGCTCAATCTGATTGTGGACGAGTTTGAACCGCTGATACCGCAGATTGTCAAACCGCACGAAAAAGACCTGCGCGAAATGTTGAGTTTGGCGCTGCAGGAACATCGCCAGCGAAGCGATGATCAATGAGGCTGGCCGAAAAGGATCGATTACGAGATTCGCCTCAATCCTGTCGAATTCGATACGTACCCCGATTAGAACTTATGCCGCAGCTCAACTCGCAATCCCCGTACGTCATCGTCGTCGCGGAAAAAGCCATACATCGCATCCGTGCGAATGATCCAGGAATTGCTGATCGGTATTTGATATCGCGCGCCCAATCCATATTGGTTGCCCGCTGCCACGCGATCCGGATCGTCGTCCATCGTCTGCAAAAAAGCCATCTCCAGAATCAATTGCTGTGTCCAGCCCGGCGTCAAAATATTCAACCCCAGCGCGCCGCCCCAGGCTTCGTTGCCCGTGGCATCCAGCGTCGGATAACCCGTCATTCCGTCCGATTCAAACAGGATGCCGGTGTTTTTTAATACGCCGCCAGCACCAGCCGCGCGGGCCGCCGATTGGGGCCGGTCAAATCCGGCAAACAGATTCAGGTACGGAACAAATGTCTGAGGATGCGACGTGATCAACGAGTTTTCCAGCAGCACCAACACGCCGTCAGCGGTATTGGGTCCGCCCGCGGTCGACGGCCCGGCATTGATGATTACCCGCGCCGAGTTGGAAACGAACCGGCCGTAACGGCGCGTGTAGGCCATGCCGATGTTGTGGTAACTGCGATCGCGCGCGGTGTCACGGTCCTCCAGAAATGCGTAATCCAATTCGATGTAACCGCCCAGCGCCTCAATGAAATTGGCCACCCCGTACATCTTGGCAACATCGTCGTTGCCCTCGAATGCCGGGCTAATGATCTCGTCGAACCCGGCAAAGAAGGTGATGTCCATGTTGGAAATGTCCCACCGCCCACTGTTCCGCGCCGGGATCGTGGCCGCGACGCCCAGAAACGCGTCTTCCATCCACACGCCGTTCTGATTGAATAACGGAATCACGCCCATCGCCACGGGCAAGTCAAACGGTAGCGTCTGCCCGATGAATCCACCCCACAAGGCACCCAGGTCACCCTCGAAATAGCCGAACTCGACATCGGGATCCAACTCGCTGCGAAACGTGTGCTCGTCAACCAACCAGCGCATATTCTGGCCCCCTCGATCCAGGGGACTGATAAACATGTGAAATCGCTCGGTCGCGGTGAGTCGAAAATCCACATCGATGTTCAACTCGAAGGCCACTTGGCTGGTGGTGTCGGTACCCAGGTCGTTATTGGCGTACGCCGAGCGAAAATCGCCGAACACAATGAGTTGAGGTGATACCAGGTTGTGTCGGCCCAAAAATGTGGCACCTGGTTTCAGTTGGCCCAACTGGTACCAGGGCCTGCCCAGTTCGACCAGGGGTCGGCGATTGGCATAAAGAGTCTTTCCTTCGTAAACCCAGATTTCGGATCCGGGTTCGTACGGTTGATCTCGGTCGATTGGGTCCGGTGAGAAATCGGAGATTTCAGGTTCCACGCCGTCAGCGGCCGCATCGGTTTGCGGTGGATCTTGCACGAAGCGTTGGCCAAAACGCGGCTGGTCGGCCAATTGAAATTGGGCCGAGAGCGGCACTGGCAATTCCTCTTGATTGCGCGGGATTTCCCGCGAAGGACGCGCGACATCGGCCGGCATTTTTGAAGATTGATGTGACGCGCCGGCAACCGGATGGACTGAATCCTTGGAAATCCGATCCATCTCTGGCTGGGTTTCCGCTGGCCGCTCAGCGTTGCCGCTGCTGTCGGAAACCTGCGACATCCAGGCAATCGTCGCGGCCGGCTGCGGTGCGATCACCGGTGGGGACCGTTTGGATGGAACGGATTGTCCGTAACACCAGCCGCCCAACAGACTCAACACGAACGCCCCGGCCAACGCGGTGGCAAGCACGCGGTGCCAAATGTGATCGCCGTCGAATTTTCGAACGTGGCTGTTCAACTGAATCATTCCTCAGCGGACTTCGAAAACGACGGTTCCAACGTGTACGTCAACGATCCACTCGTTCATCATCCGCTGCATTTCTGGCGTCGCGCCGACAAATCGCATGAAATAGATCGGCTCGGCGCGACTCCGCATGCGCACACTCAAGCGATAAGTGCCCGGTTGCTGAATGCAGGCCGCGGGCACCACATATTTCGCTTTACGAGAACCCAACGGGGCAATCGAATGCCCTTCCATGCGAATGAATGGTGGGTGGTTGATGACGGACACTGGTTCCTTGGCCGGCCGGATAAACGGCAGTTGATCCACTTCAAAGCTGATTGGCAAATAGGCTTCCCGGTCGGTGCCCTTGACGTTGGTTACCAGGAACTTGGTTTGCAGATTGAATAGTTGTTTGTCCAGTGGCAGTCGCCGCTGAAGCACATCTTGTGAATGTGCGTCCGCCAGGTCTCCCTGGCTGTCGAGATAACCGCTCTCCCAGACCCGTCGGCCCTCGGGATCGATCAGTGCCACGTTCAACCACAATTGTGGCTGGGCGCCCAACGAGCCACTGGGCATGTTGTGGCCGGAGTTGAGATTCGTGACGCAATAGTGAAACCGTAATGGCTGACCGACGACCGGTGATCTGGCGAAGAACGGACCATCAATTCTCGAACCGTTTTCCAAAACTTGCCGACGCAGATCTTTTTTGTAAAGCAGTTTTTTGAGGTTGGCGTCGACAATTTCCCGCGCGTCATACCGATCATCGGGTTCCTGCCACGGGGGCGGAAACGGGACATTCAGGCGACCGTCCGCCACCGCGTCCTCAAACGCTTCGGTGCCCCAACCGCCTCGCCAGTCAAATTGCAGCCATTGATTGATGGACCAGCGATCGCTTGCCACGCTATCCGGAAAGATACCGGGGTGAGCGATCGAATAACCCGGCCCGTAGAACGTATGATTGGAATGTTTCCGTTCAGGCGTGACAACTTTGTTGTTGACCACGGCCGCCGGACCAATCGCGTAACCCTCGGCGCGACCAGGCACGATGCCCATGTGGCAGTCCTGACAGGTAGTGCCTTCGCGATGAGCGGGTGAGGCGCGATACTGGTCCCAGACGACTTCCAGCTTGATACCCGGTTGTACCGCGACCTGGTGGCAGGACATGCAGAAATCGCTCTGCGAAAGCTGCTCAAACTGGATCGCCCGACGATGCATGGGCAATCCGGGTCCACGATCGTGTGGATCGGTTTTGACTTTGAAATAGTCTTTGTATTTCGTCACGATCTGCGATCCCAGCTGACCGGCGCCGCTGTACACTGGTTCGTGGATATCACCGGGTTCGATCCGCCGCTCGCCATTGGCCTTGGTATAGTTTTCCTTGACGCGATGACACGCCACGCAAGTGACGCCTTCGCGAAATACACGCGGCCCATCCCAGATCGCCTGGTCGCGCCGCAGGCCCATCGTGGTGGCCACCGGCGCATGACACCTCATGCAGAAATAGCCAATCGTTCCCTGGGTCAACTTGTTGATGGTGTCCTCGAACCGATGAAACATCGGCGAGATGGCGGCGTAAGCGTGGCTGGAGCTGGCCCATTCATCGAAGATTTGCTGGTGGCATTGGGCGCACTTCGTGGCCGAAGGGTAGGGCGTCTGCGCGAATACCTCGGCGTGAGGGTCCGGCGATAGGGCATCGGCCAGTGGCGTGTTCCGGTCGGCAGCACGGGAATGTGAGACGTCGATGCCCGCCTGTGTTGTTTTGGCGTGAGGATTGAATTGATCAAACGAAACCGGCGTACCGGTATTGGCATCCTCCGTCTCGACAGTTTCCAGCAGGGGTCGTGCGACGTTGCCGGACGGATTCTCAACTGCCGACTGGGCCCCCTTTTCATCCGGCGTCGCGGAAATCACGTTTTGAATGTGCGCGCCGTTATTTCGGTCGGCA
>JBFILF010000054.1:0-16099 GCA_041599835.1 Pirellulaceae bacterium | reverse complement strand
TCGGTTCCGTGGGGATCACCAGTATGGTTGCGAGTTTTCCCTTATATTCGATTGCCCGAAACTCATCCCATAAATCAAAACGCCGAAAAACGTCTGAGCGGGAGGTTTTTGAAAAACGCGATTCCGGCGAACGCGAGGTTCGGCGTTTACGCGGGCCGATCATGATCCGGTCTACCTCGAATTGTGGCAGGGCAAGGAAGGCGAGACCGAAGCCTACATGGCCGGTCCGACGCGCCAAGTGAGTCGAGCCGCTGAGGGAGAATTCGAGGTCGAGTACCAGAAGGCGCTGCCGTTGGAACAATCTCAAATGCACTCGATCGACTATCGCACTGTTCCGTTTCACCAGCCGTTGGATGAGGGATCGGGCAGGACCATCGCTGAATCGGTGTTTTTCAATACCGAGGTTTCTTTGGAAGAAATCTTCAAATTTTATCGCGACTATTTTTCAAATCTTGGCTGGCAAGCTGGGGATCGAGACGACGAGTTTATCGGCGACAATCTACACAGCGCCTCCCTTGCATTTACGAAGCGAGATGCGTCAGTCCTGGTAACGGCGCGTCCGTGGGGCGAAGACTCCAACCGAGTCAATATTGAAGGAAACGGCCTTTGGTTTCCGGGTACGCGGTTCTGTCAGATGATGGCCCGTCCGGACGAAGCCGTGGACATCGAATGACCATGGCCGCTTGTCCAGCGAAATTCCAAGCGGCAATAAATTCAAGTGCGCCAGTCCAGCTAAAGGTGACACCTCCGATTCGCGTAATTTCGCAACCTGTAAGCGCGCGCCAACACTCAAACCAGAATCTGCTCGATGACTTTTCCGTGCACATCCGTTAATCGACGTTCGATTCCGTTGTGCCGAAACGTCAGCCGCTCGTGGTCCAAACCAAGCAAATGAAGTATGGTGGCGTGCAAGTCATGCAAGGGCCGCGCGTGCTCGACTGCCCTGAATCCCAGCTCGTCAGTAGCTCCGAAACTAACGCCTTTCTTGACGCCTGCACCACCTAACCACGCGGTAAAGCCGTCAGGATTGTGGTCGCGGCCTTTGGCGCCTTTTTGAAACATCGGCATGCGGCCGAACTCAGTACACCAGACAACCAGCGTGTCGTCGAGTAGTCCGCGCTGCATGAGGTCGTTAAACAGCGCGGCCACGGACTGGTCCATGATTTCGCCGTGGATGTCGTATTGTTCACGCAACTTGCTATGGCCATCCCAGTTCAAAGCGCCGGCGCTGGCATACGCTCCATTAAACAGTTGCACGAAACGAACACCCCGTTCCAGCAGTCGGCGAGCCAGAATGCAGTTCCGGGCAAAATCGGCCTTGATCTTGTTCTGCGAGTCCGCTCCATACATGCTCAAAATATTAGTTGGTTCATCCGCCAGATTCGTCACTTGTGGAACCGACAGTTGCATGCGGGCGGCTAATTCGTAACTGGCAATCCGCGCTGCCAGGTTGGTGTCGCCGCGATTGCGATCGAAATGTGCCTCATTCAACGTTTTGAGCAGCGAACGCGCGGCCCGATCGTTCTCTGCGGTAACACCATCCGGCGGATGCAGGTTATCGATGGGGCGCGTACTGTTAAGCGGCGTGCCTTGAAAAACGGCCGGCAGAAACCCGGGACCCCAGTTATTGACACTGGCTTGGGGCACGCCCCGTGGATCGGGAATCGCCACAAATGCCGGCAAGTCTTGATTCTCGGTGCCGAGCGCATAGGTTATCCACGCGCCCATGCTGGGAAAACCGTCAAGCACAAAACCTGTGGAAAGAAAATTCTCCGCCGGACCGTGTGTGTTGGACTTACTGGTTAGCGAGTGCACAAAAGCAATTTCGTCAACCAGCGAACCCAGATGCGGCACCAAGTCCGAGATCATTTTGCCGCTCTCGCCCCTCGGCCGAAACTTGTATTGCGGTCGTGCCAGGCTTCCGGACGGCCCTTGAAATGTAATCGGCGGAATTTCGGCGTATGCCTCGCCGTCCCGTTTGATCAATTCCGGCTTGTAATCCCAGGTCTCCAATTGGCTGCAGGCACCAGCACAAAACACCATCAACACGCGCTTGGCCTTGGGTGCGTGATGTGGCTGGCGAACCGCAAACGGGTTCTGTGAATCCGCTTGGTTGGCTTGCGAGCCGAGCAACCCATCGCCACAAAGCAAATCCGCCAATGCAATGGCACTCAATCCGGTCGCCGCGGAACCGAGAAAACCGCGGCGGCTTAATAGGGCTTGGCCCTGCATTGAAATCAAAGGGGCGTTCATGGGATAAACAAAAACTCGTTGCTGTTGAACAGCACGCGGCACAGCGTAGCCAGACCGTGCTGGGCGACGACCTCGGTCGAATCTGCTTGCTCTCGTTCCGTTGGCTCTCTTCCCAAAGCGAATTGAAACGCCGACGCTACCTGCCGTTCAACCGATTGTGGGCATTTCGCCTGGACGCGCTCGGCAAATTGCGCAGCCTGGTCAATCACAAACCGGCTGTTAAACAGGCTCAACGCCTGCACGGGAGTTGTTGATTGGCTGCGCAGCGGCGTCGGCTGCCCGGCGTCCGGACAATCAAATGCACCAAACACCGGAACCGGTTCCATGCGAACCTTATGGGCGTAAATCATGCGTCGCAGTTCGGGCGGACCAAACGATTCAACCGGCGGGAATCCGGATAAACCGCCGCGCGCCTGGAAAAAGTCAAAACCGGGACCGTACATCTGCAAATTGAGTTGCCCGCTGACATGCAAAATGCTGTCGCGGATACTCTCCGCTTCCAGGCGCCGTGAAGGGTAGCGCCAAAACAATCTGCAATCACTATCGATTGACTCAGCTCGCGGATTACGCCGGCTTGATTGTTGATATGTTTCCGATGAGAGCATCAGTCGATGCAATGCCTTAATCGACCAGTCGTTTTCAACAAATTGTGCTGCCAGCCAGTCTAGCAGTTCGGGATGCGTTGGCGCTCCGCCGCTTAACCCAAAGTCACTGGACGTGGCAACCAATCCGCGGCCAAAGTGATGTTGCCAGATACGATTGACCATCACGCGCGCCGTCAACGGGTTTGAGGGGCTGGCCATCCATTTCGCCAGTGCGATCCGCCGTTGTTGTTCGCTGGCCTGATTGCTCAACGTCAGCCGACCCAGGATGCGCGGGACCCGTGGTGGCACCTCGTCCCGCGCCTGTTCAGGATCGCCACGATGCAGCACAAAACTCTGGTCAGGCTCACGAAAAATCCCCGCGTAGGCCAATCGCGGCTCGTCCAATTCTGCTTTGCGTCGATGCAGCGCATCCAGTTCGTCCACCAACGATTCCAGCCTGGCGTGGTCACCAGTTGACGCGCCGCGCACCAACGACGCGACTCGATCGACCGGCGTGCCGGTTGGAACACGATCGTCAGAACGCGCAACGGTCGCCCACATTTTGCCGTCGAGCGAAACGTCGATGCGGTACTGGACTGCCAGTCGATCCCGAAATTTGCCTTCGCGATCGCGCCCCCATTGGATGCAGTCGACCGGTTTGGCTTGCGGCAGTTCCAGTTGAACCCAGCCACCACCCTTTTCGTTGGAAATCCAACTGTGACTGTTACCGAATTTGCCGTCATTGATATGTTTGATCTGGTGGATTCCGGTTTCCGAATAATTGCCTGACGACGTCAGTTTGATTTCGTCCGGCGGCCGGGCGACATTTACCGAGCCGTCGCCCGCCTGAAAAATCTCAAGTTCGTCCAAGCAGGGTTCGTGCAAGTTATCATCGATCGTTCGCAATACCGTGAACCGTACGAATCTGGCGGTGACGGGCGCAAAGTGCTCGATGTTGTGCGCCGAATTGACCGGGTTCCGCAGGCGAGGCCTAACATCATTAACATCCCGATTGCCGCCTGCCGCTGATTCCTGCAACACAATGACGTCGGCCGAGATGCGGCCGCCCGTCTCTCCGCCGCGCAAAATCAGCCTGGTTGTTTTGGTCCAATCGTGCTCCCCGGCAAACTGCAGTCCGCTCCAGCGGGGCAATTCATCTGTATTGCTCGTCGAGTCGCCTGCAAAATATCGCTGATCAATCCTCGCAAGCTCTGCCTGGTCATCGGTGGTTGCCAGATCGCCGTCCCGATCAACGACATATCTCGCATCGCTGGTGTGATCAGTGGCGCCCGGCAAGCCCCACGAAATCCACAGCCGAAATCTGCCGGCGACGGCTGGCTGCCAGGAGAAAATATCCTGGCCTGGAAGATTGTCCCAATACGTGTAACGGCCTTGGCTGAGATTCGCATAACGAGTTGCGTCACCTACGTCGGTTTGGTGGCCCCGCTGGGTCCCCTCGGGATTGATTCCATGGCCTTGCTTTGGCTGCAGCGCCGTGACGTACGATTTGTCTTCGTCGTCGATCAGCAGCGTTCGACCGCGAAATGCGACCGGTTCATAATGACGGAGATTCGTCGTGAGTTCCTCAATTCGCGGTGCAAGTTTCCTGGATTCCGCCTGCCGGGCCATTGCAGTCCCGTCATCAATTTGTCGATCCCCATATTCCACACCTGCAAAAAAGGCTTGCATGGCGTAGTATTCCTGTTGCGAAATCGGATCAAACTTGTGGTCGTGGCATCGCGCGCATCCGATTGTCAGTCCGAGAAACGTGGCGCTCGTCCCCACTATCATCTCGTCCAATGAATCCTGACGTGCGAGGCGCTTTGAGGCTTCGTCCTTGCCAATCTGACCAGGCAGCAAAACGGGCGCGGCGACCAGGAACCCGGTGGCCGCATCCTCGTTTACAGAATCGCCTGCCAACTGTTCAAACATGAATTGGTCGTACGACTTGTCGTCGTTAAACGCTTTGATTACGTAGTCGCGATATCTCCAGGCGTGCGGCCGCGCGGTGTTGACTTCGAAGCCGTGAGTGTCGGCGTACCGCACCACGTCCAGCCAATGCTGGGCCCATCGTTCGCCGTAGCGCGGGCTAGCCAGCAAAGCGTCGATTAGACTGGTGATGGCCCCTCGATCTCCGGCGATTTTCGTTTGCCAGTGCTTCAATTCGTCGGGTGTCGGTGGCAGGCCGTGTAGATCCAGAAACAGCCTTCGAATTAAAACGCGCGCATCGGCCGGTGGGGCATGCTCAATTGATTCGCGCTTCAGCCGTTGCCGAATGAAGGCGTCGATCGGATTGCCAAACTCGCTCTTGGGGGGTGAAGTCGCACCGATCGGCTGAAATGCCCAATGTTTACGCGGGCTGGCTTGTGCCTGTTCACCTGGCGGTGAATGCGCGCCGCCGGCAATCCAATGTCGCAGTCGCGAAATCTGTTGCGCGGTCAGCGGTTTACCCTCATGCGGCATCCGCTCTGTTTCATCCTGAGTCAACAGCCGCTGGATAATCAGGCTGCCGTCAACGTTGTCGACATCGACAACGGTTCCGCTGTCACCCCCCTGGCGAATCAGCTGTCCCGAGTCCAGTCGCAGTCCGGCTTCTTGTTTTAGAGGGCCGTGGCAGACGAAACATTTCGACCTCAACAGCGGCTTGATTTCGCTTAAATAAATCTGAACCTGTTTGTCGTCCGCGCGGGCCGACACCACGAGACAGCAAAATGCCGTGACCCAGGCAGCGGATATGCATGCTCGTTGTCGCATGGGATTTGTTTGTCGATTGATCGAACGCAAAACATGTCGCATAGGCTACAGAATAGTTTATATACTCAACCGCTGTCCACTTTGCGCTGGAAAAGAAAGCAACATAAGCTGGCCCTTGCACCGTCTCGTTGCGGTCAAATTGATGCCGATACCGATGGCGCAGTATCGATCTTCATCGCGAAACATACCCTCGACAGACTGATCGCATTTCGTGTCTCACATTCTGAACCGCGCCAGCGAACAAAAACGGCCGCGGCCAGGTTTGTTGTGACTGCTCGAAAATGAGCGATGTGTATCGCCAGCGAGCAGCCGGTTTCCCACTCGGTTGATTAGGAAAATGCTCTCGTTGTAGCTGCGAGAGCGCGATTGGTTTACCGCTTTTGCAATTTTGGAGAGGACTGAATGGACGTATCGAAGAGTTTTGCCCAACTTCGGATGCTCTACCTACTAACGGATCACCTAACTCTTTAACAAACAAATGGTTGCGGCATTGCATTCGTGGCAGAAGCCCGCGAAATGTCCTGACGAGATATCGACACGATCGGTATCGGAACCCAAATGCTCTCTAAACCAGAGAGCAGTCCTGATTTCGAGGATGGTCTGGAGCGCTGGTTGGTTGGTAGCGAACCTGGCCGACACACAAGTTAACGCCCGGCACCGAAAACTCAGTGGCCGGGCGTTCGGCGTTTTGGGCAACTTTTTCGCGGGGTTTGTGAATTTTCGTCGGTATCTGAAAAGTCTCCGGCTCGAAGGCGAGAGTTTAGGGTGCGAAAGGGACCTTGAACGAATCGATTGCAGTCCAAAATTCTCTGCCAAAACTCTCGTAATCTCTGATTAACAGACCCTCTAAAGTTAACAGGCGCGTCTCTTGCGGTATGCGAATGCGACTCTCCACAAAGGGGCATGGGTGTCGCGAAAAGGGTCGGTACTTGAGCAATGCAATAAGGTACGAGTTTTCCTGACTTTGGCGCCGGCTGGGTGCGAAGCACCGGCGTACGGGAATATCTGGTCTATTTCAGGATATTGGCTCTTCTCAGATTACCATGGATCAAACGAGCTGCTTTCTTATAGGCGTCGCTCTCGAAAGAAAAATTAAAAGAGGCGTCTTAGGCACACAGTGTTTATTCGTGCGATAACGCAATGCTCTTTAGCTCCTATGTTTTTATCCTCGTATTTTTGCCGGTCACGTTGGTCGGTTATTTTCTTTTGAGCCGCAATGTTGGGCGTAGGCAGGCGTTAATCTGGCTGCTTGCCGCGTCGCTGGTTTACTACGGATGGTGGAAATTCTCCAACATATGGATTTTGTTTTTTTCAACACTTTTCAACTACGCTCTGGGAGTTTTACTTTCGTCGACTGCGCGTGACCGCCTGAGGTGGATGGCCTTGGTGCTAGGTGTAACGGTTAACCTCGCGCTGCTTGGTTATTTCAAGTACTTCAACTTTTTTGCGGATACCATTAACGCGTTGTTCGGAACTCTATGGGAGATTCCTCCCATCGTGTTACCGCTGGCAATTTCCTTTTTTACTTTCCAACAAATCGCCTATCTAGTTGATTCGTACCGGCGACTCACGAGTGAGTATCGGTTTCTCCACTACGCCCTATTTGTCACTTTTTTCCCACAGCTAATCGCCGGACCAATCGTTCATCACAAGGAAATTCTCCCGCAATTTGAACGAAAGGCAGCGGGAATATTCAGTGTCAACAACCTTGCAGTCGGCTTGAGTATTTTTGTCGTCGGCTTATTTAAGAAAGTCGTCATCGCGGACAACATCGCCTTGTACTCCGATCCGTTGTACGCGGTGGCCGAGGCTGGCGCCGTACCTTCGCTGGTCGACGCCTGGGCAGCGGCACTGGGCTTTGCCTTTCACGTTTATTTTGATTTTTCGGGGTACTCGGACATGGCGATCGGTTTGGCGAGAATGTTCGGCATTCGCCTACCCGAGAATTTTGCATCGCCATACAAAGCAACCAGCATCATCGAATTTTGGCGGCGCTGGCATGTCACTTTGTCTCGATTCGTCCGCGATTACGTATATATTCCGTTAGGTGGTAACCGCAAAGGCAGGGTTCCCCACTACACAAATATCATGATTTCCATGGTGTTGATCGGATTATGGCACGGCGCCGGATGGACCTTTGTTGCGTTCGGTGCTTTGCACGGGTTGTATCTGATCATCAACCATGTATGGCGGATCGGGCGACGCGATAGCGACATCAACAACCGGTTTCCCCGAACCAAGCAATGGACAGGGCGAATTGTGACTTTTTTGGCTGTCGTGGCTTCACTGCCCCTGTTCCGCGCGGAATCCTTCGAGTCCGCCGGTCGAATTGCAGTGGGGATGGTTGGCGCGGG
Source organism: Pirellulaceae bacterium (assembly GCA_041599835.1). Taxonomy (GTDB): domain Bacteria; phylum Planctomycetota; class Planctomycetia; order Pirellulales; family Pirellulaceae; genus CAJQPP01. The sequence continues at coordinate 8,154 of JBFILF010000054.1, read as the reverse complement.
CGGCAAGCATATCAATGACTCTGGCGTTTTGATTTGGATATGGTTTTTGATATTGCTGGGCTGGGTCTGGCTTTTGCCCAACACCCAGCAATGGATGCATCGGTTTCGCCCGGTCGTTGGAAAACTTTTGACGCCAGCCATACCAGACGAACGGCTCACCTGGAAACCGAACTGGATCTGGGCGTTTGTTTTGGCGATTATGTTTGTGACGTCGTTTGTTCAACTGCACAAAGTTCAAGAGTTCCTGTACTATCAGTTTTGATCATCTGGTTTGCGATGGTTCGAATCCCTATGGGCTCACGTAAAAATTCCAGACGTTTTTTGACGATCTTTTGTATGATCAGCGCATCAGCGCTGGCCGCAATTACGACTTTTAATTTGCTTGTTGATCCATTTAGCGTGTACCGCATCGGACCGCGCAACTTGGAAATCTACAAACCGACGGGTTCATCCAGAATCACCAAGGCATCTTCATTGCGCAGCGGAGACTGGACCACGCTGTTGCTGGGGTCATCATTGACGGAGGTGGGACTTGATCCTCGTAGTCCAGTATGGAAAGGGAAGCGCGTATTCAACGCCGGTCTTATTTCCGGAAGTCTCTTTGAAATCAAAATCGCATTCGATTACGCCATTCAGCACAACGATTTGCAGCAAGTGTATTTGATCGTTAGTGAACGGATGTTTGACCCAAATCTGACCGTGGATAAGGATTTCAATGTTTCGGAATTCAACCCAGAAATGTCGCCGGTCGACTACCACCTGAATCTGCTGGTTGGATACGGCACGATGGTCAAAACCGTTCACACGCTGCAAGCCTGGCGACTGGATCAACCCGATGCTACGGACCGTTGGGGATTTCGACGTTCTCAGGGTAGGTTTGGCGAGAAATCACCCGCCAAATTGTTTGGCAATATTATGAGAGGAAGGGCTAGAGGGTCGAGTTTTTGGTTGGGATTCAATCGCGGTATGGAGAGAATGGCTTTGTTAGATCAAATTGCCGAGCGTTGTCGGAACGAAGGAATCTTGCTAACGGTTGTAATCCCGCCCTGCCATGCGATGTTACTGGAAATCATTGAGAAAGGGGGTAATTGGCAAGAGTACGAGGATTGGAAGCGGGAGTTGGCCAAGCGGGCTGGATCTGGAAATGGTTTTACGCTTTGGGATTTTGCCGGATACCATCGATTCACCGCTGAATATGTGCCGCAAAAATCTGGGGCGGCAACGAAATGGTTTTGGGATGCCTTGCATTTCAAACACACACTCGGTGAATTGATGCTGAACCGAATCATCGATCAATCCGAAACTGAGTTTGGCGCGCAAGTTAACGCGATCAACATCGAAAATCATCTTGAGTCCATCCGTCAACGCCGATCGGTTTATCGACGTAATTACCCACATCAGTTGGATTGGGTCAATCGAATCATGAATTCGAACAAACGGCAAGCCGTTGCGAGCAATTAGGTCCTACCAAGAAACGTTCGTTTTCGCGGACTTCTGATTTGGCGGTGCGGGCAGACAGAACGTCCTAGTGACGGTTGTTCAAAAACTCATCTCAAAAATCAAAACACCGAAAATCGTCTGCGCGGGACGTTTTTGAAACAACCGATTCCGCCGGACGCGGGGTTCGGCGCCTAAACAACCGCTCGTCCCTAATTCCATTTTCGTCATGTCGCCACCGGACCGGGTAGGTTAACAGAAAGAAGCTGTTAACTATTTTGTCTTGCTTGCCGTCGCGCCGGCCGCCGGCCGCCACAAACGCCGCTGTTTCCGCCAGTCCGGGACCAACGCGATCGATTGCAGCTCACGAAGGTGACCATATCCCGGCCTCGCTCAATTTTTGGAAGAAACAATATTTGCTCCTGGATGTCCGGCGCCAGCAACCGCAGATTCATGACTTGCGTGATGCGGGCTCGGGAAACATGGGAAAGGCGTGCCAGTTCAGCGTAATCCGCGACGTGGCCATCCTGGATAAGTTGCTCAAATCGAATTGCCAAGGCCATAAGACGTGACACGAGGTGGGACGCGGCCTGGTTCGACGGGCACAGTGGACACCTGACCATTTCGCAGCTCTTTGGGCCCACCGCGCCCGCGCCGCAACACCATGCTGCCGCATGGGTTACGACCGCGCCGCGTTTTCGGTTTGCGGGCACGCTCCACCCGCGGATGCCTGTCCCTAGCCGTACCATATAGAGCTACCATTCGTCCCACTTTTTGCGCGATCGGAGATGAAATGAAATTTTTTTGAGATCGCCATACCCTAAGCCGTTCGACGAGAGTTTTTTTCACGAAGAGGGTCCCTACCGGGGCGCTTGGGCAGTCAATTCTTTGATTACGTGTTGTTCAGTGAAACGACCAGCCGGCGAGAGCCGGCAGACGTCCAGCGAGGGTTGTGCCAGCACAACACGCCCGGCCATGTCTGGCAAAAGTACACGACTCGTAAGGCCGACCCGTGATCCTCCAGCACGCCGAAGCCTACCACTCGCGCCCGGAAGCCCCGACCCGCCAACGTTGGCTTAAATCTGGTGTCGGCCGCCGTTGGCTCGACAAACATGTTGGTCGGCCGTTGGTCTTTCCGGTGGTACGTGGGCACCTTGTTCTCGGCCCTGAGCTAACGCCACCATTTGTCGTGGGGGCCGCGCCTGGAGATTATTGTTGAAATGGTTTTGTGGCCATATCCGTGCGATTGCGGCGACCACGATTCCTGCCGGCTGGGGACGCCAATAACGGTTTGGCATGTCACACAAAGATAGATAACGCGATGAAAAGCGCGATGACGGATCCTTGGCTGTGACCCAAACGTCGCGCTTCGATAACGGCAAACTGCCAAAACCGAATACGCCAAAATCGCCAATTTCAGCGGTCTTCTATCATGCCAATACTTTTTTTTCTTTCATCCAGCTGTTTTTGTGGATCGCCCGTGTTCAACAGAAGGCCGCGCAGATTGGAAAAGAAACTCCGCGCGGGCTGCTTTTCTCAGCGAGCTTTTGTGAAAAAAAACGGCTCTCAATCCTAATCGCTATTGCCAGAACCGCAGAGTTTTGAAGAATGGGCCCCGCGCTTGCCGATATCAATCAAGGAAGATTTGAGACATGCTAATTACCCTACGAAATGCCGAACTGCAAGATTGCCGCGACGTGTGGCTGTGGCGAAACGATCCCGTCACCCGAAAAGTGTCGCGAAATGGCTGCCACGTGACGTGGGAAGCTCACCAGCGATGGTTTGCCAGTGTACTTCGTGACGACGGGCGCTGGATGCTGATCGGTGTGGCCGAGCAGGCCAAAATCGGTGTGGTCCGTTTTGAGCCGGTGGCCGACTGCGATAACTGTTTCGAAGTCAGCATCAACGTGAATCCGGTCTATCGCCGTCAGGGTGTCGGGCAACCCCTGCTGTTGGCCGCCATCGAATGGTTCCGGTCCAAAACTAATGACGCGACGCTGATCGCCGAGATCAAACAGGGCAACTCGGCCAGCATGCGTATTTTTGAACGATTGGGATTTGCCAAAGTCGCCGACCGCACCGAATTCGCTTCGTATCAATACCGGGCAGCGTAGTCGTAGTCTAATTCGCATCGCACTTTTTTTATGCCCTCATCCGGTCCGCCTGCGTCGGACCACCTTCTCCCAGAGGGAGAAGGCTCTGATGCCCTCTCCCTCGGGGAGAGGGTGCCCGCAGGGCGGGTGAGGGCCGTCACGTTTGCATGCCGCAGGCCTGCAGCATCGCGCAAAAAGCCCCCGCGCGGTCCATTCACTAATCCGCAACCAGGCGCTGCGCGTTGGCCCGAAAAATCTTTTCTTCGACATCCGCCGGTAGTTGTAGCACGTCAAACAAATCGAACTGTTGGACTGCTTGATTTTGAGCCAGATAGTCGGTGCCGAACAGGATTTGATCGGCATGGCGAGTTAAAAACGCTTGGCCAAACTGCAGATCGCGGCGGATCGCGTTGTGTCCGCTGCCGGCCGACAGGTCCGCATACAAGCGCGAGTACTTGCCCAGCAATCGATCGAGCGCCCCATCGGGCTGCACCGCGCCCTTGGGATACCCACCCAAGTCGGCTTGGGTAACCGCGGCCGAAATCGAAGCCCACCAACCTGGGCCGTGTCCAATCAACGTCACGTCAGCAACCGACTGCAACAGTTTCTCCAGTCCCGGCAATCCGGGCCGATCGGTATTGCGATGGTTGTCCAAATGAAATAGCACCGGTAATGCGAGTTCTCCGCATACGCCCATTAGTTCGATATTGCGCGGATCATCAATCGGCCCTCCCCATTTATGTTCACCAAACCCTTTGGCGCCGGCGTCCCGATAACGGCGCAACAAATCAACAAAATGGTTTTTGCCGCCGAACACGGTGGTCCGGGGATCGATCGCGCAAAAAGGAATTAGGCGATCGCGGTGCGGCCGCGTCTGCTGCAGCACCCAATCGGTCGAAATTGGATAAAACCAGGCCTCGGGCGAAACCAGCGGCAACACCCAAGCTTGGGCGATTTCATGGGCGTCCATCCACCGTAACAGCTGGGTCGGCGTAAGTTCTACCCGCTCGTTCCAAGGTTGGCCAAGGTGAACATGAACGTCGACGAACTTGCCAGCCGGTCGCCGCTGCGCGGTGGCGGCCGAAACCGGACAAACCAGCGACGCCCATCCGGCCGCGGCGCCAACGCGGCCCAAATGGCTGAGGAACTGCCGGCGGCTGGGACTCCGGGGTTGCGATTTCATGTTTACACCTGAATAAAACGGACCGCTATCCTCGCTGGCTGATCAGAAATGCAATCAGATCTGCCATCGCCTGGTAATCGATGTCCCGGTCAAAATTTTCCGGCATCAGCGACAGCGACGTGCTTTGCATGTCTTCGATTTCAGCTCGTGAGATGACGGTCAATTTTCCTTCCACATCTTGAATGGAAATGGAACTCGCCGACTCGCTGGCGATCATGCCGACCAGCAAACGGCCATCGTCCAGCAAAAAAGTATAAGAAAGATATCGCGCATCGACATCGCGATTGGGATCCAGCACGTTGACGAGAATGCCGGCGGCGCCTCGATTGGCAAAGGCGGCCAGGTTGGGACCTATCTCACTGCCTTCGTTTTTCAGGCGATGACAAGCTACGCACGATTCGCGAAACACTTCCCGTCCCCGATCGGCGTCGCCCGTCAATGTTGACAAGGCAGCAGCGTATCGGTCAACGATTTCCGCGCGGCTTTTCTGCGCCGCATCGCCGGCCAGGATCTGAGCGGCCCGCTCGCGCACGTCACGTTGCGGGTGGCGCAATAACTGTTGACGCACCGGTGCGCCCAGCCAGACGGGTGTAATTGCCTCAGATTCGATCCGATCGAGCAGCCGTTGTGTCCACGAATCCCGAGAAAGCGCGACTTGCAACGCCTGACCACGAAGCGCTGGATTCAAACTGCGCAACTCGTCGAGGATCGGCTCGATAATTCGCGCATCTCGAAAATGGCTGGCGGTTTCGATGGCGGCCCGTTTGACCTCTGGCGGTTCCACGATATCCATCAATTCGCGCAGCTGCGATTGGAATTTGGCGTCATCGCACAAACGCAATACCGCAATGGCGGCCGAGCGATCGGCCGGTGGTGCAACACGATCCGTGGCAACCGTCTGTGCCTGCGCGATGGCATCGCCGATCAATTGATCGAGTGTTAACTGCTGCGATTTCTGCAATGCTGCGCTCAGTCGCTCAAATTGCGTGGGCGGTCCCTCCAATAGCGCCAACAGCAACAGGCCCAGCAGGTCCGGGTCGCGCGCACGGAGATCAACCAGCCGATGTGCCAAAATGTCCAAATGGTCAGCGGTCGCATCGCGGCCGATCTGTCGGGCCAGCTCGCGCACAAGTGGCCACTTCAAATGCCGCGCGTCGCGCGAGTCGTGTGCCGATACCAGTGCGTCCAGCACTTGCGCGCGACAACCGGTTGCCGAACTGGCCAAAGCGGCTTGCATCCACCGGTCGCTGCCGTCGCGGGCGGCAATCCCGGCAATCGCTACGGCGGCACCATCATCGTTGAGGTTTCCCAGCGTCAACGCCACCTGCAACCGCACGCGAACGTCTTCGTCGTTGACCATGGCGAGCACGCGCTGCCGGACCACTTGACGGTCGATATATCTTTCTGCCACACGCAGTGCATGCACCCGGACATAAGTGTGCGGGTCGTCCAGCAACTTAACCAGGATTTCCGGATCAAGTTGATGGAAATCTGCCAACAAGTACATCGACCGGATTCGCGTTTCAGGATTGTCGTTTTCGACGCTCGCCGCGCGCAACAACGGAACAGCGGCTTCGGGCCGTCGTTCCCCCAGCAACCGTGCGGCGGTGCGGCGGTGCCAGCCGTTGGGATGCGTTAGCATGTCCACCAACTGCCGATCCGTTGCCGCCCCGGGCCAACGCCGTTGAGGCGGTGTAAACGTATCGGGCACGACACGGTAGATCCGCCCGCGATCGTTGCCGCTGACTAGGTCCAAATGCTGCTTGATGATCGGCGGCAGACTGGCCGGGTGTTCGACAATCTCGCGGTACATATCGAGGATGACGAGTGATCCGTGTGGACCGCTGGTGCATTGTACGGGCCGGAACCAGTTGTCCGTCGATCTGAGAAATTCGCGATCCGGTTCGGCGCGCGCGGCCGATTTAACAATGCCTTCATCGCGGAGCGTTTTGCGATGCACCAGGTTGCTGCCCACATCACCAACGAACAAGTCGCCCCGATAATTTTCCGGGAGCGCGTCGCCATCGTAAATCGAAATGCCCGCAGCGCTGGTGAAATAACCTGCCGCGCGGCCGCCGCCTTCAATCGGACCAGACACCAATCCCTGGACGCGCAAGCGGGTTCGCACCACGCGCCACGGTTCGATGGGGCTGATGCGAAACACGGGCGCGGCAGGGCCGTCGACGGCGATGTTGACACGCGGCGATGGGGCTCGCAGCAGCGGATTGCGAGCGAGGTACCGGTCTTCCAACACAATTTGCTGGCAATGATCGCTGTTGGAACAGACGAACCGATTGCCCCAACGATCAAACGCCATTCCGAATTGTCCGCCGCCACTGGCTGCAGATAACGTCAATGTGATCGGGTTAATCACAAAGTCGCGCCCGCGCAAATCGATCGACTCGACGCCTTGATTTGGATCGGCGCCGAAGACCTCGGTGAACTCGTGGGCGAGTTCGGCGCGCTGCACCCGGCCCCCGTTGCCCCCGGCCGCGCCATAGATTCGATTATCAATGCCCCAATGAAAATTGTTCAACAACTGCTGGACGTTTGCCGTGCCAAATCCGGTCCAGACGATTTGTCTTAAATCGGCTTGCCCGTCGTCATCCAGGTCCTTGAAAAAAATAATGTGCGGCGCATCGCCAACCAGAATCCCGCCCGCGCAACAGATCACCGCCGTTGGCCACGACAGCCGGTCCGCAAAGATGGTTGACGAATCGAACCGCCCGTCGGCGTCGCGGTCGACCAATAATCGAATCCGCCCCAGCCGGTCGCTGGTCTGCTCGCTGTAACCGCGCATCTCGGCGACGAATGCCCTTCCCAGTTCATCGAAATCGATGGCGACCGGATCGTTGACCAGCGGTTCCGCAGCAATCAACTCGATTTTCAGGCCCGGATTGACTTCGAATAATGAAAGCGCGACGGCCGGTTCGCGCGGCGCGATGCGCGGAAGTTCGTCTCCATAGTCGCGTTCCAGTGAATCCTGTGCCGTGGCCGGCCCACACGCCATGGCTGTATGCGCGCACAGGATCAGCCAAATCCAACGCACAGCGGTCAGCAAATTTCGAGTCATTGCGTTTGTTGAATCTCAATCCGGTCGCGGCGCAAACAGTTGCAACAAACTGCTACAATACGACGTAGTTGGATTGCGAGCAACGTTTCAGTTGGACGAATCATGCAGCAAGTCATGTGGATCTTTGTAATCATGGCATTTTCCACCGTTGCTGCGCGCGCCCAAACAGCGTCCAACAACCTGTCGGTCACCGAAACCGATTCGGGGATACTGGTCTGCGAGGCGGGCAAGCGCGTCTTGCTCTATCGACACGTACCGGCATCGTTGAATGGACAATTCAAGCGGGCCGGCTACGTGCATCCGCTTTACGACCTGATGGGCAATATCATCACCGAGGATTTTCCCGACGACCATCCGCATCAGCGGGG